>NZ_SRYB01000041.1:0-43432 GCF_004793975.1 Lepagella muris | reverse complement strand
CATATTGCTGTGGATCCATATAAGAAGAATCCACGAGTCACATACGAGATGCTCTCCATAGGTAAACGTTTCCATAAATATGGAGGTTATGACGATTATCAGATGGATTCCACGTTTATGAGTGACCCGGATTTCAATCCTAATCATGAGGAGTATGTGGAATGGGGACGACAGTTTGAAGACACGCGTCAGGATGTCGTAATAAATCTTGAGACCAATACCATTGATTATTATTATAATAAATTTTGGTACTGCAACCGTTATTCTGAGCCGATTCCTGAATTTGCATGGGAACTGGAAGATGGCGAGGAGGATGTCATAGGCTATCGTTGCCGGAAGGCGAGGGTAAAATGGCGCGGACGGGAATGGACTGCATGGTATTCCGATATACCGGTTGATGCCGGACCATGGAAATTCCGCAGACTGCCGGGGCTGATACTGAAGATGGAGGATGCTACGGGTCAGCACAAGATAGAGGCAATCGGCACGAAGGATGACGTCTATCCGATGGGGTATGTAGATTCACTGTATAGCCGCCGAACGAGGGAGTTCGCGCAGAAGGCGGAGAAGGATTATTGTGAGAATTTCGGAAAGATCATTGCAGACTCCGGTATGCTTCTTGAACCGGCTGAAGAGCTGGAACGCCTGCGCAGGAGCAAGAAGAGGCGGTTCTATGCCCCTATCGAAATCGTGGGTGCAGAATAGCATCCGTACATCTGGCGTGTGCCAATATTTTCTATTTTTAATCCATGGGATATATGAAAAATCGGTTGTTCATATTGGTAATAATATTTTTCTCTGTATTAATATGCAGGGGAGAGTTACTTAAATTACACCATACAAGCATCAATGTGGTTGATACGGCATATAATGAGGTGGTGTATGTTCATATTGCTGTGGATCCATATAAGAAGAATCCACGAGTCACATACGAGATGCTCTCTATTGGCAGGCGCTTCCATAAGTATGGTGGCTATGACGATTATCAATGTGATTCCACATTTATGAGTAATCCGGATTTCAAGCCTAATCATGAGGAGTATGTGGAATGGGCACGGCAGTTTGAAGAAACACTTCAGGATGTCATAATAAATCTTGAAACAAATACCCTTGATTACTATTATAATAAATTTTGGTATTGCAACCGTTATTCAGAGCCTGTTCCGGAATTTGCATGGGAATTGGAGGATGGCGAGGAGGATGTCATAGGCTATCGTTGCCGGAAGGCAAGGGTAAAATGGCGCGGACGGGAATGGACTGCATGGTATTCCGATATACCTGTTGATGCCGGACCATGGAAATTCCGCGGATTGCCGGGGCTGATACTGAAAATGGAGGATGCGTCGGGTCAGCACAAGATAGAGGCAATCGGCACGAAGGATGATGTCTATCCGATGGGGTATGTAGATTCACTGTACAGCCGCCGAACGAGGGAGTTCGCGCAGAAGGCGGAGAAGGATTACTGTGAGAATTTCGGAAAAATCATTGCGGACTCCGGTATGCTTCTTGAGCCGGAGGAGGAACTGAAGCGATTGCGCAGGAGCAATAAGAGGCGTTTCTATGCCCCTATCGAAATCGTGGGGGCAGAATAATTAGGTATGCTTTTGCTATGCTTGTTGTCATAACCAATTATGCCTGTGTAAATATTATGAAGATACTAAGGAATATATTGTCGGCAATGGTGCTGCTGTTGGCGTTTCTGTTGCCGACGGTAAATGCCGGTGTGATTGTAAAAGGGAGAGTGACCGACACGGAGGGTAATCCGCTTGCCGGAATAATAATACGCCTTTATCAGGATACGAAGGTAAAGGGTTTTGCCAATTCCAAAAGAGATGGATCGTTCGCCGTAAAGGCGGACACGATCACACTGCCTGCTCTGCTGACTTTCGCTTCCAAAAGTTTCGGACATAAAGAGATCACAGTCGAGTCGCTGACGGATTCAATATATGCGGTGCTTACTCCGGAGCATTACCAGATAAAGGAGGTGGTGGTAAAGGCTCCGCGTGTCAGAGTAAAGGGTGACACCATCACATACGATGTGGCGGCACACACCGGTAAGGGTGACCGCAGCATTGAGGATGTCATAAAGAAGCTACCGGGCATTGAGGTGAGCGAGACCGGAGTCATTTCGTACGATGGGGAACCGATCAACAATTTCTATATAGAGGGTCTGAATCTGATGGGGGGCAACTACGCCGTGGCATCGCAGAACATAAAGCCGCAGGATGTGGCGGCAGTCAGCGTGTATGAGCGTCACCAGCCGAAGAAAGCCCTGAAGAACGTGGTGGAGTCAAAGAGTGCGGCATTGAACCTGAAACTGAAAAAAGGGAGTATGCTGAAGCCGGTCGGATATGTGTCTGCCACGGGCGGGTATGGCGATGAGACACTATGGGGCGCGAATCTCTACACCATGTTTATCTCTCCGAAAAATCAGACGATTGTGTCGGCAAAAGGGAATAATTGGGGTAATGACTATGTTGCCGACAAGAAGTCGGGCGACAATGCATTCACCTCATTCCCTGTGAAGCCTTTTGGTGCGCCTTCAATAAAAGGATCGCGCTACATACTTAACAAATCTGCTTACGCCACTACCAATACCCTCTTCAAATTGAGGGAAGAGCTGACACTGACCCTCAATGCGTCATACGGTCAGGATGACGACGGCTACGACAGCTATTCATCCACTGAATATCTTGCCACCGACATGGCCAACCCGATATATTCTGAGAGTGTAGACAATGGAATCAAGAAACATTCGGTCAATGCGGGCGTGAAGATAGAGAAGAATTCCAACGGTCTGTATCTGATGGATCATTTTACTTTCAAGGGGAGGTTTGACAACAATGACTATGACATAATCAATACATCCGGAATCAACCAGAGAATGAAGGGGGATAATTATGCGTTTAACAACAATCTGTCGGTCATAGCCAACCGCAACAGGAAAGTGTATAAACTGGATTCCCGGACGTCGTTCAGCAACACCCCGATGAATCATATCTCGGCGTATGATGCCGCGACCGGGGGGATGACGTTGCGTCAGGACGTGACAGGACGCAGTTTCCATAATATGGAGACAACAGGATTCTCTTGGGAGACGTCGCGCAGGTCGCAGGTGGGCACAGATGCCACATTCAATATCGATTACGACAGTTTCCTCTCCAATGCGGTCAATGGTAGGGAGTCTGCCGGCAGGAATGATATTTCCGGTCATAACCTATCGTTGGGGTTGGCTCCATATTACAAGTATGTGATACGCGGAAAGATTGTCTTACAGGCGACATTGCCGTTGGAATGGCGGAATATCAGATATACGGATATCGTGTCGGAGAAATCTCACAGATTCAATAAATTCTACCTGAATCTTGATCTTGACCTGTTTTATAAATTCTTAAGAAACAACGAAATCACGTTTAATGCCGGATGGCGGCACGACACAGGCGACATACGCAACTTCATTGAGAATCCCATCTACACCACGTTCCGCAACAGGACGACCCTCGGCACGGGCAGCCTCATAGAGTCGCTCAACAAGTCGGCAACGTTGAGATATTCGTATAAGGACCAGATGCGTGGATTTATCATGCGCGGGTCGGTGTCTTATTCCTACAAGACCGTCAATTCCACATCCGTGTATGATGTCAGTCAGGATGGCACATCGAGTTCATCAGTCAATCTTGACTCTCATTCCGATATGACTAATTTCATGGCGACTGCCATAAAGCATGTGTATTCATGGCACAGCCGTCTCTCGTTGAACGTCACCGGGATGTCGATAGGCAGGGAGAGTATGCGTTCGGGAAATGTAATCAAGACCCGTAATGACATATATACCACCTCATTGTCGGCGGAATCGGATCTGCTGAACGATATGCTGACGCTTACCGGTAATTTCTCATATTCCTACACACGTAATTCGTTCCATGGCTTCATGCCCGACAATAATCTTTCAGAGATTATGGTTAATGGTAAGGTGTCGGTGTTCCCGGTAAAAGGATTGGAGATATATGGCAATCTGTCGTTCAACAGGTCGCAGCTTGCAGAGGATAACTACAAGTCGAATCTCTTCGTGGATGCCGGGATAAAGTATAAACTTCGTAAGTTTGATTTCACCCTGTCGGGCAGGAATCTCACCAACCTCAGGAATTATGGCTACACCCTTTACAACACTCTCGACATAACGACATATTCCTACAGTCTTCGCCCGATAGAGTGTGTCGCCACCGTCAGATTCAATTTCTGATAACATTACTGAAGTTTCGCAAGCTGCACTTCAGAGGTTTACAGTTTATAGTTTAAGGTTTAAGATTCACGGAAATCTACGAATCTTTTAATTATAAATAATTTAATGACAATAAACCATAAACTTTAAACCTTAAACCATTTATGGTTAATTATTGTTAATTGAGGGTTTTCATATTGCAAAACTACAAGGATAGTTATTATCTTTGCAACATAAAACTACAAAAGTAGTTAACGCAAGGATATGACGATTATGAAGAATGACAATCAGAAGAAACGCCTCACGGATAAGGAGGAGGAATTGATGCAGTTGCTTTGGGAACATGGTCCGATGCCGGTCAGCCAACTCTTGGAACTGTATCCTGAGCCACGTCCGCATTTCAACACGGTCTCTACCGTGATACGGCGTCTTGAAGCTAAGGGATTCGTGAATCATGAGGTGGCGGGGGGCGCCTATAGATATTATGCCGTAGCGAAAATGGAGGATTTCCGCAAATCAAGTTTCAGCAGATTCATCAAAAGCTATTTCAAAGGGAGCTACTATGGCGCGGTATCAGCTTTAGTGGCGGATGACAAGATTTCTGCCGATGAACTGCGCGAACTTCTTGATCTGGTAGAGAGAAAGTCGTCTGTACGGAAAAACGGACAGACAGATTGAATCATCATGTAATCAGGACTATTATGGGAAGTTTCCTTACATATTCTTTGGTAAGCGGATTGATACTCGCAATTCTGTTATGCGCCTATCGGCTGTTTCTCGCAGGTGAGAAGCAGCTCGCTTTCAACCGGGGTGTGATATTGTCAATATATATCATATCTTTCTCTACCTATCCGTTGATGCAGCTTGCGGATAAGATGTCAAGCGTAGCGGTAACGACTACATTTACTGAAATCGCTAACCACCCCATCTCATTAACTAATTCGGGAAATTATCCCTCTCAACCGATATGGGGCACAATACTGATATGGATATTTGTCATCGGCATGTCGATATGTGCGCTACACTCAATCATTACTTGGACAAGAATCATCCACGTCATAGCGAAAGGGAGAAAATATCGCAAGGATGGGTTTATATTGGTATTGACCGATAACTTTTCGCTTGCTCCATTCAGCTGGATGCGGTATATGGTGATGAATCGTGCAGACTATGACGCTTGTCCCTCTGCAATCGCCACACATGAATTCCACCACATATCGTCCTTTCATTGGCTTGACCTGCTTTTGGCGCAAGCGGTAATCATAATCAACTGGTTTAATCCTGCCGCATGGTTCATGCGTGATGAACTGATGCTTGTGCATGAATATCAGGCTGACATGGCGGTGATTAATGCCGGTCATGACCCGCGTGAATATCAGATGTTGTTGATAAAAAAGGCTGTTGGCGCGAGATTCCCGTCACTTGCCAACAGCCTGAATCATAGTAAACTTAAAAAACGTATCACCATGATGTACAAATCAAAATCAAGCGGAGAGCAGCGTCTGAAGGCTCTTGCGCTCATGCCTGCCTTAGGGCTGGCTCTGATGGCGGCGGCATTGCCGCAAGCCAAGGCTGCAATAAGCACCATCGACAACAGCCGGATGCTTCCCGACAAAGTTACAAATTTTTCTTCGGATGTGAAAGACTGCGCGGAAAAACCGGGCTTTATGCTTCAAGTGAATGGTGAATATTCCATTACCGATTCAGTGATTAAGGCCGAAAATCCGATCTCCATTGTTATCCCGAAAGATAACCCCGATATCAAAAATGCCCCCAAATACTATATTGATGGAAAAGAGGTAAGCGAATCTGAGCTAAATTCGATAAAGCCGGAAGATATTGAGAGGATTTCCGTATTCCGGAATCCGGATAGAACCTGCGTGACATTAAAGGAAGAGGATTCTTTTGAAAATTCCCATATCCTCACACCTGATGGGAAACACAACTCTCCTGAGATCACGATTATGGTAGATGGGAAAAAGATCTCAAAGAAGGAGTTAAAAGCCATAAAATGTGAAAATATTGACTCAATCAGCATAGACAAGACCAAGGATATCATCTACTTCACGCTGAAAAAAACTACAGAGAAGTGATTTCTCCCGATTGGACTTATTGACTGATTGCAACGCAATAATGCTGATCTGCACCCCAAAAGCTAACTTGGACGGTTATCCTCCGTATGAGCCTTTGGGGTGCACTTCATTATTTCGCGTTGTATAATATATCTCTGTATTCAAATAGTTCCCTCTTATCAGGATTTACCGGTCGGTCGCGCGGTTCGCTGATAGAATTGACTTTCAGATGCGGCTTCAGTCCGAAGATGCTCATGTCATAGTCATTGACGAAGCGCAGAAGCTGAAGTTTGTTGACCACAAACACCCGTTTCGTCCTGTAACGTCCCCATCTATTGTGTGACGGTGTCATCCATGGTGGGATAGGTAGCATATAATAGTCTGCCCTACCTTTCATTTTGCTTAGGCTATCAGGGGGAAACTCCCCTGTGACGCAATATACATTCCTTGTATCCTCTTCTGGAAGTGCATACGCCACCACCACACGATAGAGCGTATCCAATGTCTGATTGTCGATATAGCTTCCGGTCAACCTTGTGCCGTTGCCCGCACACCATTCGTAGCTCGTCTGCGTCCTCACTCCCGACTCCCCTACCGCAATCGTAACCACATCGGGCAAGACCCATCTCAACAGACTGTTAGTACCCATCATTGCCATAGGGAACATCATAATCAGCCCAGCAATATACGCAATCCTTTCCTTCTTGACCTTTGTCACCTTACACCAGAATAGTGAAGACACTACAGTAGCCAACAGCATCAGAACAACAAACGTCCATCTCGCCCCATCATTCAACAGAGCAGCCTTAATAATGATTATATCCATCACTACTAACGATACAGCTCCTGCAACATCCAATACGCCATTTACGGTCTTTATCAGACCCTCCATGACTGACTTCGAATCCGAATTATCGGAATCTTGCAATTCAGGATTCTTAGCAGAAGCCGGCTTAGCATCCTTGGCAAGCCTCCCGCTACATCTGATGCTCCATAAAAAGAAACGATACCACAGATAAGCGAACAGCGGGACACAGATAATCACACTGACATATTCCAATTCCAACGGAGATAATACCATGACAAATAGATTTTTCCACAAATTAAACAATAATCCCGCTTACCTACAAATTTCCCTCGCAAAATCGCTTACACAAGTCCGGATAAATCCACTTTGTATATTCCTATGCCTTCAGTTTGCGGTTGGATAAACATAATCATATAGATGGGGGCATATACAATTTTACCAATATTCTCAAAATTCCCGTTACACAAAACCAACGCTTCTGTAAATTCATACGGTGAGTCATTGATCAAATTTGACAATGCGCTATGACGTTGATAATCTTTCCCGGATTTTACTTCTATTGGAAGCACTGATGATCCAATTGATATCACAAAGTCAATTTCTCCACGTTTCTTATTATTGTAATAATATGGCGTCAGTCCATGACACAGCAATTCCTGTGCAACCACATTCTCAAAAACCGATCCATAGTTGACAGAAGGATCACCGGTTATCACCTTCAATTGTATGCCGTCCACATATTGCGAAGCAAGTAGTCCAACATCGTTGGAAAATAGTTTAAACAGATTACGAGTCTCTGACAATTTTAATGGCATCTTCGGTTCCTCAACATTATACACCGGGATAACTACACCCGCATCTTTCAACCACAAGAAATTATCTTGATACCTCTCAAATTTAGCATGCTCGTTTAACCGTTTTAAAATAAACCTCTTATTCTTGGCATCAAGTTCTGAAGGCACCAAATCAAATATCTCTTTTATTTTAAGTTTATCTCTTTGTGCATATTTTGATATGTCCATCCGATAAAGAGTGACTATATCTCTCTGTACATTCAGCACATTATTCAAGTTACTTGTCGAAATGTATTCTGCAACCGCTGCCGGCATCCCTCCTACAACTACATATAATCTGAATAATTGCATCATTTTGGCATGAACGACAGAATCCACTTCCGAACGAGAATCCCAGAAATTCCTAAGTTTATCCAAAACTGATTGTGATATTCCCAAATTTATTACAAATTCCTCAAAGTCTAAAGGGAAAACCTCTTTTATCGACATATATCCCACCGGCACTGACCTGATATCTTTCAATTCCACTCCTAATAATGACCCACTAAGTATATAACGAAATCGTCCGTCATCCACTAAGAATTTTATTGCTGTCACGATATTTTCACAACACTGCACCTCATCAAAAAATATTAGCGTCTTACCCTCCTCAAGCGGGATATTTATAAGAGCTGACAACCGAAGTAGAATCTCATCAGCAGATGTAATATCTCTAAATATTTCAACTGCATCACTATTTTCTATGAAATTAATCTCTATAAAATTCTTGAAACTTTTCCCGAAACTTCTAATGGAGTAAGTTTTACCCGTTTGACGGGCACCGGTCAGCATTAGCGCATTGCCTGATGTCTCATAAAAATTTTCAATATATCCTTTAATCTTTCTATATAACATAATCTGTTTATTTTCAAATTAATAATCTAAAGCATGCCGCTTTTCCAATACAAAATTAGCTATTTATGCCGCTTTTCCAACAAGAATTTTGTTAATTTTGCCGTTTTTCCAACTTAAAATTTGTTAAATATGCCGTTTTTCCAATAAGGATTCCATTTTTTATTGTTTCCCCTACCAAAATAATTTACTTTACAAATATCAATACTTAGACTCATATCATTCCGGTTAAGACCAGATATAAACGACAGCTTCCGATTCATTTTCAGGATGAATCGGAAGCCGCATATTTGATTATGATTTCCGTAGATTTGATTACGGTTTTGGTTTGCGTCCGGCGCGTCGGAGCGCGTCGGCAACTATCCATTGAAGCTGACCGTTGACAGAACGGAACTCGTCGGCTGCCCAACGTTCGAGTGCATCCATGGTCGGTCGGTCAAGACGCAACAGGAAACTTTTCTGAGGCTGCTTTTCAGGCATATCCCTATTATTGATATAGTGTGCCTGTGTTGACTACCGGTTGGGCAGGCTCGTCGGCGCACAACACCACAAGCAGATTGCTCACCATGGCGGCACGACGCTCGGCATCAAGCGTAACAACATCCTGTTTCTCCAGATCGTCGAGTGCCATCTTGACCATGCTGACAGCTCCCTCCACGATCTTCTCACGCGCAGCTATCACAGCCGACGCCTGTTGGCGGCGAAGCATGACGGCGGCAATCTCCGGAGCGTAGGCAAGATAGTTGATACGCGCCTCCACCACCTCTATACCAGCCATTGACAGACGTTCGTTAAGTTTCTCCTCCAGACGCTCATTGATCTCATGTCCACCCGAACGCAATGTGATCTCTTCCGAAGCACTGTCGGCTGTCTCATTGTCGTAGGCATAATGACCCGTCACCTCACGAAGTGCGGCATCACTCTGAATCCTAACGAATGAATACAGAGCCTTGTCCTTGCCATTGACTATCTTTAGATCCTTACCCTTTTCCAGAACCTCATCATCGGGTGAATCAATATCGAATACGGCACGATACGTATCTTTCACCTTCCACACAAGTACCATACCGATCATGACAGGATTGCCTATCTTGTCGTTCACCTTTATCGGCTCAATGTCCATGTTGCGGATACGGAGCGACATCTTCCTGCGGCTCATGAATGGATTTACCCAATAGAAACCGGTCTCTCCGAATGTACCACGATACGTACCGAACCAGATCATGACGCGCGTCTGGTTTGGCTGCTGAGTGAAGAAGCCTATACACATTATGAGGGTGATGAGAGTACATGGGAGGGCTATTGCAACCGCGATACCGGGATTGCTCTCCGCCCATATCAGCAATGGTACGATTATCGACACAAGCAGAAACGTCAGGAGCAGCGTCAGCATAGCGAAACCGGGAAGCACCTTTCCGGCATACCGGTACTCATGACCGGGATTTGAAATTGAATTTGACATAGTTATATAGTTTTTTTGTTTTGATTTATGATATTATTTTGATATAATATCGATATGCAAAACTACATATTTTTTCCGTAATTTCCAAGTCAAAATCAAAAAATAAATCCCAACACCACTCTTTTCTCAAAAAACGATATCTAACTATTCTATTAAATAAAATAGCAGTAAAATAAATCTGTTATACATAATGCACAACAGATTTATTATCTTTGTCGTTGATAAAATTTTGAGATATGAAAACGATACAGCCATGGTTCAGGGAGGTCGTCTCTAATGTATCTCCTGAGATAAAGGAAGAAATCAGGCTCACAATGGGAGTGTCTGATAAACTTGATGCATTGATGCACGAAAAAGGTATAAGTAAGGTGGAACTTGCCAGAGCTCTTGACAAACGACCAAGCGAAATTACCCGTTGGCTAAGTGGTCAACACAATTTCACACTCCGTACAATTGCCATACTTTCAACATTCTTCGGGAAATCGCTGATCGAAGTTTCAGAATAATTCATAATCCCATAGATTTGAACATTGCTTCAACAGAGGATGTATCAACAGACGGTACATCCCGAAATTTGCCGCTACGCGCCTCCTCTATGGCTGCCTTTGTCACCTCATTCGGTTCATTATATGCGACATTAAGAAGTATGCACTCAACAAAATTATTGAGACTACGATGTTCTCGCCTCGCCATTTCTTTCAGACGGTCTACCAAGTCTACATTCAAACGGAACATAGTGGCTTTCTTTTGAATAGTTGCTTCCATAGTGCTATCATTTTGTTTGCAATTTATAACATTTATTCTTTACAAACAAACTTGTCTTCCCAAAATAAAACTCCACTGTAAAAATTTAGTCAAGATTAGCATGATTATGACACTATTTTATCTATTTATTGCCCTATCATGACTTGGATTTTGAAAACTCGTTGATTCTACGTAATTTCGCCGAAAAACCAAATAATCATGAAAACTGATACTCTCAGAAAAATCTTATTATGTCTCGTCCTTTCGGTGGTTTGCTCCGTATCGGCTTCCGTAGTAGACAAACATGGTTGGCTGAAAGTGGGAAACGGCAAATTGACCGATGAGTCGGGTAATCCTACCCAATTGAAAGGGGTAAGTTTCGGATGGCATTGCCTATGGCCTCAGTTCTATAATACCTCTGTTGTCGATAAGGTCGTCAATGAATGGGGTGCCGACATTGTGCGCTGCTCCATCGGGCTTGACCTTACCGACCGATCCTTTGAAAAAAATCCGGAACTTGCCTATGCCTGTGTCGACAGCATAGTTTCCGGCGCGGTGAAATCTGGCAGCTACGTCCTCATCGATTTCCATAGCCACGAAAACAACCTACCCTTAGCTAAGGAATTTTTCACCACAGTAGCTAAGAAATACGGCAATCTTCCTAACGTGATATATGAAGTATGGAACGAGCCACAGGAGGTGGAATGGAGTGAATGTAAGCAATATGGCGAGGAGATAATTCCTGTAATACGTAAATATGCCCCAAATTCAATCGTTATAATCCCGACACCTCGCTGGGATCAGGATGTAGACAAGGCTGCTGATAATCCTATCACAGACTATGACAATATCATGTATTCCTTACACTATTATGCCGCATTCCATAAGGATGACTACCGTAAAAAAGCAGAATACGCACTAAAACATAATTTGCCTATATTCATAACTGAATGTGCATCCATGATGCACACCGGCGATGGCGTAATCGACCCTGCTTCTTGGGAAGAATGGCTGAAAATGGCTGATGAAAACGGTCTGAGCTGGATAGCATGGTCTATCAGCAATAAGGATGAGACTTGCTCTATGCTACGTCCGTCAGCTTCTGCCAATGCCTCGGAATGGACTGACGCCGACTTGAAGCCATGGGCTATACTCGTGAAATATTATCTCAACAAATAAATCCGAACCACTCTGAGTTATCAAAATATCTCAGATTAAGTAATCTACACTTGCACTTCCGAATGAAAAAACTACTCTTATCTGTGTTCTCCATAGCATTAGCTATAGGAATGGATGCAGCCGACCTGAAGGTGAACGTTGACCTGAGCCACGACCTCTGGTGGAATGCTCCGGAAACCCCCACCGTAAAATTCTCTCTCGCCGACTCCCTCAGCAGAGCCAACGAATCCAAGATACGTTTCTTTGTCACTCCTGACACTGATGAGAATAGCGATATATTCTCCGAAGAAAGGGTTATAAATATCCCTAAGAACGACAGTATCAACCTCACCTTCACCCTACCTATCTCCCAACCAGGTTTCTACAAATGCTTCATCGAGGATGACGGCAACGTGATACACCGTTTCAACATAGGATACGAACCTACCAGCTGCATCTCCTTGCCTGACAGCCAACCCGACTTTGACACATTCTGGCAACGTGCGCTCAATGAACTCGCTGCCGTGGATGGTGAATACAAGGTAGTGCTTGATAAGAAGCAGTCAGGTAAGAAGCGTAAGGCTTACGACGTGGAGATGAAATCATGGGGAGGAGAAACCATCCGGGGGAAACTCTATGTGCCGGTTGCCGACGGGAAATATCCGGCTCTTATATATTACAACGGATATGGCGCACAGCCTTGGGATTTTGACGTTGACGGTCGTGACGATCTGATTGAGTTTGTGACAGGCGTGAGAGGTCAGATGTATAATCAGCCGTACAACACTTACGGCGACTGGATACGCTACAATCTTGACAAACCGGATTCCTACTATTATAAGGGTGCATTCATGGACGCGGTGCGTTTCATTGATTTCATATCCCAATATGAAAAGACCGACACCGACAGGATTTTTGCTGAAGGGGGAAGTCAGGGTGGCGCGTTGACGCTTGCAGCCGCATCTCTTGACGACCGGTTGGCGGCAATATGCCCCTACATCCCATTCCTATCAGACTACAAGGATTACTTCAAGATCGTGAATTGGCCTGCTGCTCCGGTAATGGAGGAGGCAAAGCTGAAAGGATTGGATGATGACACACTCTATCGCAATCTGTCATATTTCGACATCAAGAATCTTGCACGGAGGATAAAGTGCCCCGTCATGATGGGAATCGGTCTGCAAGACCCCACCTGTCCACCCCATACCAACATGTCGTCATACAATCTCATCACATCCCCGAAACAACTCATAATCTACCCTACCTGCGGACACACCGTCGACTATTCCGATTGGAATCCGCGTCGCGACAAATTCCTCCAAGACAAATAAATAAATCCGCTATATAATATGGGAACAGGACTCCGCACCGGAATCCTGTTTCTTTTTTTATCAAACCATGTCTTTCAACAGAATGGAGATTTAAACGTTGTATATATGAGTGACATCGGTAACTCAATTATTTGTATTTTTCTTAGAAATTGAAATTGCATAAACTTATTTATACAATTTCTCATAATCCTTTGGAACCGTATGAAATTATTAAATAAGATCTCTGTCAGACGCACTTTCCGCACGCTCTTTTTAGCTACCGCAATGGGTAGCACAGTGGCTCTGTCGGGCTGCTCTTCACTCAACATGGATTCCCTGATGAGTGGGGCATCAAAAGCCATAGAGGCCGCAACCATATCCGACGGTCAGATACAGAATTATGTGCATGAGTATATCGTATATTCCGACAAGCAAAATAAGGTGGCACCCCCTTCCAACCAATATGCGCAGCGACTCGCAAGACTCACCAACGGTCTTAATTCAGTCGATGGTGTACCGCTGAATTTCAAGGTGTATCTCACTAATGATGTCAACGCATTTGCCTGTGCCGACGGAAGCGTCAGGGTCTATTCCGGATTGATGGATCGTATGACTGACGACGAGGTGCTTGGAGTAATCGGGCATGAGATAGGTCATGTGGCTCATAAGGACACGAAAAATGCCTTCAAACAGGCTCTGATCAACTCCGCCATTCTTGACGGAATAGCCTCCACAAGCTCTCAGGCTGCCGCCTTGTCGCAATCGCAACTTGCCCAACTCGGTTCATCCCTCGTAAGTGCGAAATATTCACGCTCGCAGGAAAGCAACGCTGATGATTATGGCTACGATTTCCTTAAAGCCAACGGCAAGAATCCTTGGTCAATGGCAATGGCGTTCTCAAAACTCGAATCAATGGAGGCGGGAGCACAGACTAATGGAATGGCACAGATGTTCTCATCCCATCCATCTACGCCCGACCGGATACAGCACATCATCAACCGTTGCCACAAGGATAAGATAGCACCACCGGCAGGATGCAAACTAAAATAAGCACGATAACTCTATAAATTACAGGGGGCTTGCACAGTGTGCAAGCCCCCTGTAATTTATAGAGTCTAAAATATCATTCGGCAGCAATGCTTCTGATTATTGACTGCATCTCTTCGTAATGCTCTTCCATGCTACGCAACAATTTGTATTGGGCTCGTGCCCGAACCAGATTATGCGCCGGATAACGGGTCTTGTAGTAGGTATCGCCGTCTATATAATCCATGAGGAAACGGAGCACTTGTTCAAACGTGATGTAGAGTGCGGAGAATGCAAGGTTATCAATCTCTGCATCGGTCAGTGCCTCACGGCATTGCGACAGGTAGCCCTCCGCAAATCCTCGGAATATATCGAGCGAGATTTCAACGTTATCAAGATTACTGTCATCCTCCTTACCAGTGTTGGCATACGAACGGATTGCATCGCCGAAGTCATACAGCACCGGTGCCCTCATCACGGTGTCAAGGTCAATGACACACAACACATCCCTCTTCTTATCAAAAAGGATATTGTTGATCTTTGTGTCATTATGAGCCACACGCATCGGGATGGTGCCATCCTCTATCTTCCTCTTCAGCTCCATCATCCTCTCCTTGCGGCTCTCTATCCACTCTATCTCCTCTTTGACGGCGTCCTTTCTTCCGGCGGCATCGCGCGACAGGGATTCTTCCCATTGCTCAAAACGGAAACGCATATCGTGGAATCCGGGCAGCGTGTCATACAATTCTTCTTGGAAATCAGCAAGCTGACGCTGGAAACGTCCTATACCTATGCCACCTTTCCTCGCTATACCAGCATCCGACACGCGGTCTATCGCCAGCACATCAGGTATGAGTCTCGACATTGCCCAATAATTGCCCGACTCATCCTTGTAGCATAGCTCTCCGCTCTTTGTAGGCACCACATGCAGCACCTCAAACAACGGATTGCCACCCGCCTCCTTCACCTTGCGGCTGATATGCGCCGTCACCCGATCGATATTGCTCATCATCTCCGGTATATTCTTGAACACATTGCTATTCTTGCGCTGCAAGATATAACCCGGCACTGCACTCGACACTTTAACAAAATAAGTGTCGTTGATAAAGCCCTCGCCAACAGATTTGACAGACTCAACCCGTCCGTCAACCTTAAAATATTTTGCTATTTCTATTAGATCCATATATAAGCCCCCCGACCCCCTAAAAGGGGAATATAGGAATTTTAAACTATAAACCTTAAACTATAAACTAATACTCAATCTCATCCCACTTAGGGGGTTCCACCCCAAGAAGATGACGCACGAAGAAATCATATCTCTTGTGCTCTCCGAAGCTCTCTCCCAAAGTGTGGTGCACACCCGGAAGCACAACAAGCTCGAAATCCTTGTTAGCCTTGATCAGCGCGTCTGCCACCTGCATTGTAGATGCAGGGTCAACGTTGTCGTCCAATTCTCCCACAACAAGCATCAGTGGACGGCTGAGTAGATGTGCATTCTCCACGTTTGACGCCTTGATATAGCTCTCATCAATCGGATAACCGAGCCATTGCTCATTCCACCATATCTTGTCCATGCGGTTGTCATGACAGCCGCACGCTGAATATGCAGCCTTATAGAACTCCGGATAATGCAGTACAGCCGTAGTCGATTCCTGACCGCCGGCTGACGCTCCATATATTCCCACCCTGTCAATATCAAGATACGGGTATTTCTTACCTGCTGCCTTTATCCATGCGATATGGTCAGGCAATCCGGCATCCACAAGATTCTTATAGCAGACGTTCTCAAACTCACGGGTGCGGAAAGAGGTGCCCATGCCATCGACCATCACGACGACAAAACCGAGTTCTGCCAACGCACTCATATTGCGGTTATAGGCAATGAACGATTTCGGCACATACTGGTCGCCGGGTCCCTGATAGATGTATTCCACCACGGGATATTTCTTCGTATCATCGAAGTTTGACGGGCGATATATAAGCCCCCACATCGGGGTCTTGCCATCACGTCCCGGAGCCACAAACACCTCCGGAGCCTGCCATCCTGCTGCCATAAGCTGCGACAGGTCGGCTTCCGCCACCTTCATGATCTCCTTTCCGTCAGACGCATCCCTGATGACTGTCACAGGGGCATCTGACACGGTGGAATATGTATCTACAAGATACTTGTAATCCGAAGAGAATACCGCACGATGCGTGCCCTTCGCCGGAGTGAGGTCTGTCAGTCCGCTGCCATCGAAATTAATCGAGTAATAGCGGATGAAATATGGATCCTCATCCTTGTTGACACCGTTGGCGGAGAAATATATCTTACTGTTCGCCTCATCTACGTTGACCACATCACGCACGTACCAGTCACCCTTGGTAATCTGATGGGTAGGCTTACCGGTGGCACGGTCATACATATAGAGATGATTGTAATTGTCGCGCTCGCTGCTCCATATTATTCTCTTACCGTCTGCAAGTTTATGACGGAAAATGCGTATCCAGTTGACGTATTTATCATGACTCTCATCTACAAGAGGACGCACACTGCCATCCGTGGCAGAGAGTTCAAGGATACGGTAATTCTTATGCCCGCGCTCATTATATTCAAACGTCACTCCGCTGCTGTCGGCGTTCCATTCAAGTGCCGTAAGATCAAATTGGTTGGGGAATAAGTCGGTGGAGGGGGAAATGACACGTCCGCTCTCAACCTCCACAATGATAGGATGCTTGAAACGCAACTCATCACCCGGCTTGGCATATTCCTGCTTATGCAGTATCGGCTGGCTACCCTGTGCCGGAGACGACTCCACATAATAGACGTAACGTTTCTCTGCACTGCGTATCTTGTTGAGCGCGACGTTGCGACTGTCGGGCGACCAATAGATATAGGATGAATAATAATTGGCAAGCGTGCCATCCTTTGTCAGCTGACGCTCCTTCTTGTCTGCCAGATTCCTCACCCAAAGATTATTGTCGCGCACGAAAGCCTCATACTTGCCGTCGGGCGACACGACAGGCGCACCATCCTTCTCCTCATTCACCACCATCCAATGAGGCTGTTCGGGAGTCGGTGGTACAGTGCCACGGTCAGTCAGCACCCCTTTCTTGCGGTTGACGTATTGCCATACGTGTCCATCCCGTTCAAACCATAATGTATCGGCGGCACCGGTGGTCCTCAGACGTTCAAGTCTGAGATCTTCCGGCTTCACGTCAGCCACCCCGTTTGATGAAAGCGCGGCGGCAAGTGCCTTATGGTCAAACATCGGTCGGCTAACCTTACGGGAGGCATCGACAAGAGTATAGACCTTTGCCCCGTCGGAATCATCAGCCATATACCAGAAACATGAAGTACCGTCTATCCACCGGGGATAGATACGTCCGTTGGGCACCTGTCCGTAATTATATCTCTTCGACAGGCTGTATGCCCGGTTGTAATCCTCAAGAGTGCCCTGGGCAATGACAGTTGCCGATGATGACAGAGCTGCAGCCAGAGCCAATATTATGATATGTTTCATACCCATCTATAATTTCAGTTTAATGATTTAGCTGTCTTTCTTCCGGCAAAATACTGGTTGTAGACCAAACCGCCTACAATCAGACAGAGACCACCGTATGTGGTAGGCACTATTCTCTCACCAAGCACTATGGATATGAAGAAGAGCGACAGGAACGGGGCGAGATAGCACATCTGGTTGATGAGAGCGGGGTTATCAGTGTGGCGTATTGCAAGACCGAAGCAGATGAACGGCACGCCCATCTCGAATGCCCCGATGTAGGCACCCGACAGCAACGCCTCGGTCGACATCGGCTGCAACGGTGAGAACAATGTGCCTATCAGCAGATAGACCATGCCGAAAAGGAAGGTAAGGAAGAGTGATGTGCCCTCACTCACCTTATCCTTGAGCCCGTCGTTAAGAATCCAGTAGAGTGCCCACAGGAATGCGCTACCGAATGCCAGTACGATTCCGAATACCGACACACTGCCGTTGATCGCGCTTCCTCCCAATGATATGAGTGCCACACCGAGTAGCGACACAAACATCCCAAGATATTTGGAACGCGGTATCGGACGATGGGCAAACACGGCGAGCAGCACGGCAAGGACAATGGGCCAAAGATAGTTGATGGGCTGAGCCATCTGTGCCGGCAGATAATCGTAGGCAGTGAAGAGCACAAAGTAGTATGCCACTGGAGCCACAAGCCCCAGCACGGCAAAACGTCCCCACAAAGTGGGGGTAAGGCTTCGCAGCTCGCGCCATGAACCGGTGGCGAATATCCACAATGTGAATATCAGCAACGCGGTGGCACATGCTACTATAAGCATCTCGAATACAGTCATGTTGCGCAAGGCGACTTTGAAAGCGGTGGCGACAGTGGACCAGCTCAATACTGCCACTCCTCCGAGCACCACCGAACGTGCGGAAGTTTTCATTTTAAGGTAAGTTAGAAAAAGTTTTGCCAAAATTAATAATTTTCAATTGATTTGCAATCCTATTCTGGAGATTTTATGTTGCACCATGATAAATCATGATATAACATTATGCATCATGAAATATCATGTTATATCATGTCATAAAATCAGCGACAGCCCGATGCGCCGACGAGCGGAATCTACATCCAGCACTTTCACCTCAACACGCTGACCAAGTTTCAGCACATCTCCCACATTGTTGACGCGCTTACGCGACATCTGCGAGATATGGATGAGCCCATTCTCCTTTATACCTAAATTCACGAATGCTCCGAACGCCGTGATATTATTAACGATACCGGGAAGCACCATCCCCGGACGTAACTCTTCGAAATCATTGACGCCCGCTACGAATGCCTCATTGTCGCCGTCGATGCGCGGATCACGTCCCGGCTTGCGGAGTTCGGCTATTATATCCGTGATTGTCTCCTCACCAGCCAATCCGAGTGATGCCATCTTTTTCACGTCAATCTTATCCAGGAGTGCGGAATTGGCTGCCAGATCGCCAGGTTTCACTCCGAGCTGACGTGCTATGGCAGTCACTACCCCGTAGCTCTCCGGATGAATACCGGTATTGTCAAGAGGTTCCTTCCCTCCCGGCACTCTCAGGAAACCGGCGGCAAGTTCAAATGCCTTGTCACCAAGACGTGGCACCTTCTTCAGATCCTTACGGGTGGCGAAATCGCCGTTCTTTGCCCGATATGCCACGATGTTTGCAGCCAGTGCCGGACCGATACCCGACACGTATGACAGCAGTTTTTCCGAGGCTGTGTTGACATCCACCCCGACGGCATTCACGCAACTCATCACTGTGTAATCAAGTGCATTCTTAAGATTACCCTGATCCACGTCATGCTGATACTGCCCCACCCCTATCGACTTGGGATCAATCTTGACAAGTTCGGCAAGCGGATCAATCAGCCTACGCCCTATCGACACCGCCCCACGCACTGTCACGTCTTTGTCGGGAAATTCCTTACGTGCGATATCAGAGGCGGAATAGACGGATGCCCCGTTCTCACTGACGATATAGATAGCCTCCGGATTCATCAATCCACTTGCTTTGAGGAATCTTTCCGTCTCACGCGAAGCGGTGCCATTACCAAGTGCGACGGCATCCAGCCTATGAGTCTTGATGAGACGCGACAATATGCGTGTGGCTCCTTCTATATCCTCACGCGGTGGCGCGGCATAGATGACGGTATCCTCAAGAAGATTCCCCTGTGCATCGAGTGCCACAACCTTGCAGCCGGTGCGATAGCCAGGGTCAAGAGCAAGTATCCTCTTCCCTTTCAACGGGGCTGCGAGAAGAAGCTGACGGAGATTGTCGGAGAATATGTCAATGGCCACCTTATCCGCCTCCTCTTTCAAGTCGGATGAAATCTCTGTCTCAACGGATGGACGCAGCAATCTTCGCGAAGCATCCTCCACCGCCTCACTTATAACTCCGGTGCAATCCCTTGATGCTCCGTGCGGTATGAACGAACGGCATAATGACTCGTCAAGACGGTCATCCTCATCCCCTAACGTATATTTCACCCTTACCAATCCTTCTCTCTCCGCACGACGTAATGCAAGATACTGGTGTGAGGGCATACGCCTGACAGTCTGTGAGAAGTCGGCATATCCCGACAATGGAGAGTCGGACAGTTCCTTCTCCTTACCCTTCACTGTCTGGCATACGATGGATGCGTTGCGACGGTAGACGTTGCGGGTGATGTTGCGCAGACGTGGTGATTCCGACGCCCATTCCGCTATTATGTCGGCGGCTCCGGCTATGGCATCCTCGCAATCCTCCACACCATTCTTACCGACGAATCCATTAGCCGCAGATGTGCAATCGGAAGGTTTGCCCGACATTATCATCTTAGCCAATGGTTCAAGACCCTTTTCACGTGCCATCGTTGCGCGTGTGCGTCTCTTGGGTTTGAATGGAGCATATATATCCTCCACTCCGGTCATAGTGTCGGCAATCTCCAAAGCATTTTCCAAAGCCGGAGTCATAGCACCGGCATTCTCTATCGCCTCTTTCACAAACGCTTTCCGTGCTTCCAGTTCGCGCTCCGATTTCAAAGCGGACTCGATACCACGCACCGCCACCTCATCAAGCGACCCGGTGCGTTCCTTCCTATACCTGCTGATGAACGGCACAGTCGCCCCCTCATCAAGCAATTCAGCCGTAGCCTTTACGGCATTCTCCCTCAATCCAAGTTTCTCCGCAATTCTCTTATATATATTATTCATATCCAAAATATAATCTACAAAATGTAAACTCAAAAAAGAATAATATTCTTTGAAATCATATAAACTTCAAATTCTGAATCGCGAAGTGAACAAAAAAAATTGAAACCGACAAATTTTTACAGACCAATCTTCCTTTTCTCCATTAAAGTTGACAAGTTTCAATAAAAAATAAATGCAACCAAAAAAGGTTGCATTTAGTACAGCATTGCGCTTATTTACGGAAGATTCATTCGTGATAATCGGTTTCCATGAAATCGTCATTACCCTTATAGTCTGCATTCTTAGGATTGACCTTACCGTTGGTCATCGCACTTATCATTGCCCCCCTATTCCGTCTGCCATAATCCTTCATTTTAAGATAGGATTTTCTCTTGGATTTGAAAAGTTTATCCTTATTGATATAGGTTTGCTTAAACATCTCATTACAGGTTTCCAATCCTGTTATCTCAAAACCGAAAAGTCCGTCATCCGTCACCGCCTTCATTATAAGACCCGGAAGCCCGCAGAGCTGCCAGGGACCATCCTGCACCGGCACTTCCGGAGCAAACCAAGCCTTCCACTTGCGTCCGTGATAGTCAGCAGTCGCCATGTTGCACTCATAGCCCAACACTGTCATGGTGGAATCTGCCAATTCCCAATTCAGGTCAGACATATCCACGTTATACTCATAGAAATCCGGACTTATCCAATCATAAACGGTTATCTTACTCTCCGGAAAATCCTTTATTGCACGATAACGGCTCTTTCCGGACAATCCTAATTCATCCAATTTTTGGAATAAATTTCCAGAGTTATCTGCCAGGGATTCCTTAAGTAATTTGGAAAAAGTTTCATCATATATCCCTCTCCCGACGGGATCATTCATAAGGGAATCCACATAATACGTCTGCGGGTCATAATAATATGATGTTCCCTCACCAATCTGAAGTATGAATTTATCAGTCTTGGTGTACTCTTTTCCTGTACCGCTTCCCAGAATAGACCATTGTTCATACTGTGCCTTAAGAAATGCCTCATGTCGCTCTTCTGCCGAAATCATGTGGCAGATGGTTGTAAATAAAATTACAGCAGTGATAAATCTCTTCATACTTTTAAATTTAGTTAGAAAAACGGGTAATTTACTGAAGTTTCGCAAGCCCCACTTACCCAAAACAGATGATGCAAAGTTAAAACTAATTATTTAACGAAACAACGAAATACTTAATATAGATTGGTTAAAATTCATTAAATATCTCATACAAATTTGTTTATAAAACAAATTGCCGGAAGAGAAACATTTCCCTTCCGGCAACCGCATCTGAGTTATGTATGAAGTCGTCAGTAACCTTTCCTCAGACGCATATCATCTATCTTGATTCGCAACCGATATTATTTTGCCTGCGGCACTTTAAGTCCCATTGAAGTGATGTAACCCTCCTGTGGCACGCAGTTCTTCAACTTGCACTGTTCTATGAATTTGTCAAGAGCCACCTTTGCCTTAGCCCTGTCAGGCTTAGCCTCTCTTATCTCGGCAAACGTGTGGTGCGGACCCTCTGCAAAACGGACAACCTCTTCCCATTCCTCCGGCATCTGTATGCCCATCATGCAACTGTTCTCGCGCTTCTTGTAGGGCCAGAATGTATAACCGATATTATTGTCTTTCATCGTCTTTACAAACTCTGCCTGCCATTCATCAGTGTTGTGACCGATCTCGCCCATATACATTGGACGGTTGCTCTTGTCGCGGAAATCGATGTATGACTGTATTGCTGCCGGTGTCGGGTCGCCGCCGTAACGATGGCATGTGAACATGAGCTGCGGATCATAGTCAGTATCCTTCAACGGCTCGAAATTACTGTTCCATTGTGGTGCTCCTATCAATATAACGTGGTTGGGATCCACCTCCCTGATAGCTGCCACGCATCTCTTGTGAAGAGGTTCCAGCTTGGCATTAAGCTCATCCTGATTATCAAAATATGTGGCTATAGGTTCGTTGATAAGCTCATAACCGAGAATCACAGGCTCATTCTTGTAATAGTCGGCTATCGTGCGCCATATATCGCAGAACTGCTGCTGGCTCTTCTCGCTCTCCAGAAGCCACGGATAGCCGTAGGAGTCATCGATATTGTCACCTGTCTGTCCGCCGGGGGCATCATGCATATCGAGGATAAGATAGAGATTGGCATCACGGCACCAGCTGACAACGCTGTCAATACGTGCAAATCCATCCTGTGAGGATGTGAGACCCATGTAGTCCTCATCTGTGAAGAGTTTATAGTGGAATGGCAGACGGATGGTGTTCGCGCCCGTAGATGCGATATACTCTATATCGTCGCGGGTGATATAGTTATCCTTGAATTGCTGCCAGAACTCAGCTGCTGCATCCGGACCGACAAGATGGCTGAAGAGATCGTTGATTTGTCGTGGCGCGTTCATACGCTGGAATCCGAACATGTATCCCTCCGGATTAAGCCAGTTGCCGAGATTCGTGCCTACGATAAATAATTTCTCCCCGTCAGGCTTGATAAGATCATGACCCTTTACCTGAACAAACGTCACCTCCTCTGTGGTGGCATCGACATTCTGTGCGCAACTCCAAGCCATAGAAGCGAGCAACAATGCGGAAGCTCCGCATACGACTGATGTCTGTAACTTATTCATATAAATGACGTTCTGTAATTTTTTATTATTATTTATAAGAATGGCTCCCCTGTTCAAGGATGACAGAGGAGCCACTATTACCTAAAACTCAATCTGATTCCTTAGATTTTATAACTTTGCTTATCTATTGTGCAACCATATCATCAATCACGGTGTTCCTGCACGATTATATCCTTGACCGTCACCTTGGTGCCTGCCGGATTACCGCCGAAATCAAGAACGATATTCATCTTCTCAATGTCGATGCCCGGGAGGTTAACCCATTTATATGTGACCTCATCATACGCCTCCACTACAACGCGGTCTGCCATATAGAAGATATTGTCGTCTTCAGAAGACACGCACTTGAATGTCACGCCCGGAAGATCCTGATTGGAATTGAAGGTCACACGGAAGTCATAGTTCTTATCTGCGCTTGTGGTCATGTCGGAGTTGAACGCGAACTGTGCCTGCCATTGGTCGGTAGTAGCCTCAGGCAATGTGAGGGTCCAAGAGTTTGCCTCCTCCACGAGTTCCGGATTATCTATCTGTGCCCATCCCGGAGCATAATAGTAGGTATTCTCATAAGTGCAGCCATGGAAAATATTGTCATCGCTGTTGACATCAACCCAGCTTACCGGAGCTTCCGGCTCCTCCTCTCCCGGAGTCGGGAGGACTGTGCCGTCGTCATCGGAATGCTTCTTGAAGACTATACCGGAGACTACGAAGTCTGTATCAGGATAACCGCCGAAGTCGAACGCTATCTTCATTACGCCGTCAAATCCGGGGAGATCGGAGAAGTAGTAGCATGAGCCGCCGCTTTCAAATGGCTGCTGTGCCGCCGTGCCCTCAAACAGAACGTTGTCGTCACCAATCTGCTGTACCTTGACAGTCACCTTGCTATCTACGGGAGAATCAATGTAACATGAGAAGTCGTATGTCTCTGCTGCCGAAACCTCAATGTCAGTCTCGATATGCACCTGACCTTGCCATTGATCATTGCCCATGGCTGCCGGAGTGTGGAGCGTGATCTTATCGTTCGCTACTTCAAGCAGGTCCGGTTCAAGACCGCCTGACCAGTCGCCGGGAGAGAACCATGTGGATGCCAAAGAGATATTGGCGTTTTTCCACATATTAAATTCGCTGTCATACTTGAATCCCTTGAAAGAGGTGTCTTCCGCCCTCGGCGCGATGATATACTGCCATGCTATTCCCTCACACTCCTGAACAAGCGTGATCTCGCTCTTGCTGAAATTAGCTATGCGATATCTGGGATTAGCGAAAGCCGCCTCTGTCGGAACGTAGGGGAACGGGGTGTTGGCGGGAAGCACAAGATAGAGGTTGGCTCCTTCCGGAGAGAGTGTGAACGTAGTCTGCACCTCTCCGACAGTCACACGGAAGTCGTTATCGTCATTCGGATTGTTGACCTCAAGACCGGGAAGAGAATTTACCCCCTTATTTACGTAGATTGTGCCTGACGCTCCGGGATTGAAAGTGTAAGTGCCGGATGACTCGCCTCCGTTATCACCGAAAGTAAGGATATTCTCATACAGACCCTCTGCCTCTTTCGCACCCGGTCCGCCATTCCACCATCCGGTGGGATTGCTGCCGTCGGGACCGCAACCGATGTTGCCATCCTTTGTTCCGTCGACCGACCATTCCTTCGAGGAGTTGTCGGTCAACGCCTTCATATAGGGGGTGAAATCGAAGATTGTGTTGGCTATATGGATGGTGCCGTTGACGGTGCCTTCAGACACGCCGTTGGCATTTCCCACCTTCATCTCAACCGGATAATCTCCGGCGATTGTTATGAGATCGCGGTAAGTGAGGGATGTGGAGGGACGGGTGCTGCCGTTGACATACCATATCGGATATACGCCCTTAGCATTATTGCCATTGGCATCGAGGATATTGAGTTCCACATTATTGAGTTCGTCAACCGCAATGCCGATCTTATAGTCGGAGGCTTTCGGCAAGCCTGCCATCGACGGCTGGAAGACCGATTCCTGCGAGCATGCGCTGAACATGAGGATTGCTCCTGCCATGACGCTGCTCCTGAAGATGATATTTGATTTTTTCATTTTTTCAATTTCTAAGGATTACTGGAAATACTGGTCATTCTGCTTGAGAGTGCCATGACACATGTCAATCTCATCCTGCGGGAAGGGGAGATATTTCTTGTTGTCGGTGTAGTTGCCTGTGCGGTCGTCAGGAATCTCATTCCCTTTCACAAGGAGATCTTTTGCAAGACCGGTGCGGATGAGATCCCAATAGCGTTTCCCCTCACCGAGGAATTCCCATGCGCGTTCCTGAATGATGTTGTCGAGTGTGGCGGGCACAGATTCAAGTCCGGCACGTGAGCGCACCATATCAAGGTATCTCTGTGCGTTCGACGAGCCAAGCTCCGCAGCATTCAGAAGCACCTCGGAGAAGCGATACAGACGCAGGTTGTTGTTGTAGTTGAGGACTGCATCGGCAATCTGTCCGGAATTGCCTCCGATCTTGCCTGCATATTTCGCAAGGAAATAGCCGGTGTCCTGGAAGCCCTTCTGATAAGAACCCTCTTCAGGCTGCCATATACTTGCATCTCGACGCTTATCATTTGCATCGTAAGAATCAAACGTAGACTTACGCACTGTCGCAAAGCCCCAGCCTGTATTGTCGTGAATGCCATCTGCGCTTGAATAACCACGCGGCAGAATCATACAGGGCACCACAGTGCCGCCGCAGGTGCCGCCCCAGCTCCAGTTACGGTTGGCAAGATAGTCGGAGTAGTTGATTTCAAACACTGACTCTGAGCACCATTCTCCCGTCACGTCCCAAATAGCCGAGAAATCATTCATCAGCTGATACTTGCCGGAGTTGATGATCTCCTCCATGTAGCCCAATGCCTTGGATTTGCGGCTCTGGTCGTTCTGATACATCACAATTTCTGTGTAGAGCATATATACGAAGTGCTTGGTGACGCGTCCTAATTCCCCGCCTTCGCATTTCTCAGGAAGATAATTGTCGGCAATAACCTTCTCCAGGTCTTTAATTATGAACTCATACACCTCATCGGCGGTATATTGCGTGCCGAGGAAGTCGCCTGAGAGGTTCTTGTCGTAGTATACGATGTTGCCCCACCAGTGCCATAGCTGGTTGTAGTAGAACGCACGTAATGCCAGTGCCTCCGACTCGTAACGATTGCGGTGAGCGAGCTCCAGATCAGTGTTCGGTGTCCAGAAATCAAACATATAGTGGAGGGCATCGTTGCAACGTTTCACTCCGGAATATGCGTTGGAATAGTTGGTGCTGAGCACAGATGTGGATGTGGAGACGAAGTTGAACACCTTCTTCCACTGATCCATGTCGTTGACGTCGCCGCCACCGGGGAAACACTGGTCAGCAAGCACCTCCGGATATATATTCAATCCGGTATAGTTGTTGGCGTAGTCAAACCAGTGGAGAGGATCGTATGCTGCCACCACTGATTGCCAGATGTTGTCATCGGTAGTGTAGTAATCCTCCACAGTGTCCTGTGTATTGTTGGTTATGTCCAGCCAGTCGGAGCCACAAGATGTGATGCCGGTGCTCATGATTGCCAAGGAGCCAAGCAGAATATATTTCTTTATTTTCATTGCTTTGTCTGTTATTGATGATGTGATTCAGGTTAGATCGACACGTTGAAACCTATAGTGAAGGTGCGCGCCTCCGGATAGTTGCCATAGTCGATACCGATATTGGTGCCGTCGCCTACTTCCGGTGTGAAGCCGCGATATTTTGTGGCAGTGAAGAGGTTTTCGCCCATCACAAATACTTTGATATTGTCAAATCCGATTTTCTTCACAATGTTGAAAGGGAGTGTGTAGGAGAGTGTCAGGTTGGAACAACGCAGATATGCACCACTCTTCACGTAAAGGTCAGAACTTGCCCAGTTGCGTGAATCGCCGAGACGGTAGATAGGAATTGTGTTGGATGTGCCCTCGCCTGTCCAGCGGTTAAGCATCCAAGACGGCATATTCTTTGCAGGTGTGTCACCACGAAGTGATGCGTCATAGATCTGGTTGCCCCAAACGCCCTGGAAGTATGCAGTGAGCTGGAAGCCTTTCCAACCTGCACCGATATTGAAACCGTAGGTCCAGTCAGGAAGACCCTTACCGATCTTGGTACGGTCATCAGCATTGATTGTGCCGTCGTTGTTGGTGTCAAGGAACACGACATCGCCCGGATTTGCATACCATGAGGTCTGACCCGGTGTGAGTCCGTATTTCTCATTGTAAGCGTCCGCCTCAGCCTGATTCTGGAATATGCCATTGGTCTTATAGCCATAGAAGAAGGGGAACACCTCACCGTTCATCGAACGAGCGATATCTCCGGCTGTACCATTGGACACCTCTGATCTCCAACCATCGGAGTTACCGAGGTTGACAAGTTCATTCTTAACGTAGGAAAGGTTACCACCGAGATTTACCTCCCATTCCCCGAATGTATGTGCCCATCTGAGTTCCATCTCGACACCGGTATTGTCCATCGTGCCGACGTTGCCGATAGGTTTGGATTCTCCCACGTAGGTAGGGATCATCATAGTCATGAGCATACCGGTGGTACGTTTCTTATACCAGTCGATGGTGAACTGCAATGAATTGTCGAGAAATCCGAAGTCAAGACCTACGTCTGTCTGAGTTGACTCCTCCCATTTAAGGTCAGGATTTGCAAGACCGGATGCCTTTGAACCGTATGTCTGGCTTGAACCCTCAGGTCCAAAATAGTAGTTGTTGTTACCGTTGGTGAGTACTGTGTAAGCGAAATCACCGATTGCCTCGTTACCATTCTTACCCCATGAGAAGCGCACTTTCGTATTGCTCCACCATGTCGGGCGTCCCTCAAGGAATTTCTCGCTTGTCGGATTCCAACCCAATGAGAACGATGGGAATGTAGCCCACTTGTTGTTTGTACCGAATCTGGACGAACCATCACGTCTTACCGTAGCCTGCAACATGTAGCGTCCGCCGAAGTCGTATGAAACTCGTCCGAAATATGAGAGGAGTTTAGGCCATGCAGAATTTGGTCCGGCATCACCGGTGCGGTTGCCGCCATCCTCTTCACCGGGCTGTCCCTGTCCCACTGTTACCCAAGGTTTAGCGAAATTGTAGAGTTTATTGGCTGACGCGTTGATCCACCATCCTGTGCTCTGTTTTGCTGACTCACCAAGCACGATGTTGACGTGGTGGTCGCCAAATTCCTTGTCATAGAAGATGATATTCTCAAGCTGCCATGTCCAGCCTCGGTTGGATGAGGCGGAAGCCGTGGCATGAATTGCATCGGTGTTGTTAAGGTTGCTGTAATAGCTGGGTTCCGTATGGCTGTCGCTACCCCAGAAAGCGAGGTCGCCGCCAAAGCTTATGCGATATTTTATTGCATCCCAAATCTGGATCTCTCCCACGAAGTTGGTCACAATCTTATGGCTCCAGTTTTTGCCTGCGGGGAACGACCAGCCATAGAACGGGTTGGTAAGCTCCTGATAACCGCCGCCGAACGCTTCAGGCACAGTGTAAAGGTTTCCATTTGAATCATAACGGGGCACATATTTGTCGTTGCCGGCATAGAAATCCATCTGACGCTTATATTCCGGAGAACCCGGAACAAGTGTCGGGGTAAGAATCGGCGACATCCCGAGTGCGTTGGTGATAGCACCACCATAGTAGCCACCGCCACCACCGAAGCCTTTGGAATGGATACGTGCGTATGATACGTTAGTGGTCAGAACCACCTTATTCAGATAGTTACGTTTTGCAGACTCATCAAAGAGCGTGTAGGTATTGTTGGAACGCAATGTCAGACGATTGTAGTTCGACTGATTGTAGTTGCCTCCGATGATACCCTCCTGGTCAAAATATCCGAATGAAAGGAAATAGTTGACTTTTTCGCTTGCACCCGACACTGATACCTGATGATTCATGACCGGAGCATTGTCGTTGAATATGGCAGCCTGCCAGTCGTAGCCCTCGCCATAGCTATATGGGTCGTCGTATGGAGCCGGCTGACCGATATTGAGATAACCCTCGTTCTTCATGAGTGCATACTGAGAGGCGTTAAGCATGTCGATTGATTTGAGTTTCGACTGCCAGCCATAAGAGAAGTCGTAGGTGAGTTTTGCACGTCCCTGCACGCCGCTCTTGGTAGTCACAAGGATAACACCGTTAGCTGCACGTGCACCGTAAACCGCACCTGATGCTGCATCTTTCAGCACCTCAATTGACTTGATATCGGCAGGGTTAAGGTAATCAATGCCACCCTCGATAGGCATACCGTCGACGATATAGAGAGGATTGGAGTTGTTGATTGTGCCGACACCACGCACGCGGATCTGTGCCGCGCTACCGGGCTGTCCGTTGGCTGTAGTAGCGGTGACACCTGCAGTGACGCCTTTAAGTGCATTCTGCACATTGACCGGTGCCGTCTGCTCAAGAGTCTCCTCTCCCACTTTTGAGATTGCAGCTGTGACCACACTCTTCTTCTGTGTGCCGTAGCCCACCACAACCAAGTCATCGAGAATCTGAGAATCCTCTATGAGGTTGATTGTCAAACCGTTCATGACTCCGTTCACTTTTATCTCCTGCGGTGTGTAGCCGACATACGAGACTATAAGCGTAGAGCCCTTCTTCGCATTGACACTAAATTTGCCGTCAATGTCAGTGGCGGCTCCGGAAGTGGAACCCTTCACCATCACTGTCGCCCCTATAAGAGGCTCTCCGTCGGTAGCCGAGACTACCGTACCTGTCACTTTGATATCTTGGGCGTATATCCCCAGACACGTCATGACCGCAATGAGAAACATGGTAAGTTTTTTCATTTCTTCATAGGTTATAAGTTAGTACATAAGTTTATTTAGAATCGGTTGAATGATGTGTCAGATCTGAAAGAAAACCGGTAATGGCTTCTTACTGTTTCTGAAACACACGTATATAGTCCACTTTCATGGTGATTGGCAGCGCACTTTCATCAACGCCCTTGTAGCCACCCCAATCGCCACCCCATGCGAGGTTGAGTATCGGATAGAAGGCATAGTGGAAGGGCCAGCTGTCATGGTCGGAACCCATCTCTGCTTTGGTCACTTTGAGCTGGACCTTACCGTCAACGTATGTGGTGATTGCATCCTCTGTCCATTCGAGGGCATAAGTGTGGAAGCCACCCTCCGCTCCGGCGCATTTCATCTCATGGGTCTTCTGTGTTCCCTTTGTATGGTTATATTTCTCAGTATGCAACGATGATGACACCCTGTCGGCATCTGCGCCGACCTCCTCCATGATGTCAATCTCTCCACACTTAGGCCAGGGGTTGGTGCCCCAATCCACATTGCAAGGCATCATCCAGAATGCAGGCCATGTACCTTTTCCCGACGGGAGCATGATGCGAGCCTCAATATAGCCGTAAAGCCAGCCTGTGGACGGACGGGCGTTGATACGTCCGGAATAGATCTTTCCATCCTTCCCCTTGAAGCAGTTAATGTTGAGGAATCCATCCTTTATCTCTGTGGTGCGCTTGCCGTCGATCTCTTTGTCGGTATAAGTCTGAAGCTCATTATTGACGTGTCCTGCCGCCCAATTCTCATGCACCCAGTCCTTTCCCGGGACGCTACCCTCATTGAATTCATCGCTCCATACCAGCGAGTAGCCTTCGGGAGCAACAACCTCATCGCTAAGCTGCGATACCTCTATCTTGGAGGATGTCTCTCCACATGATAAGGTCAATGTGGCATTGCGGGTAGACTCTCCGTCATTGGCGGCGGCTTTCACTGTCACTTCCGTGTCGCCTTTCCCACCCTTTACAGGTGAGACCGTGAGCCAGCTCTCAGATGATTCCAATGTCCAATCGGCGTTAGACGTCACTGTGAATGTGCCTGTCGATTCTTGTGCCCCGAATGTAAACGAAGAGGCTGTCGATATTGCCTTCTTCACGAAACTCTGGGTCAATGCCACTGTCTTTACCGCTTTGCCCCCCGACACGATGTTGATGGCTGCCGTGCGCTCCTCCATTCCGGAATTGGTCTGAACAGTAACCTTGACAATGGTAGACTCATTCTTGATCCCTCCCGACGGACGCAACGATACCCAATCGGCATCGCTCTTTACCGCCCAATCGGCATCTGCTGTCACGGTCAATTCAAGAGTAGCTGATTCCGGACCTGATGACAGGATTTCGGGGGCAACCGAAACCACTACATTCCCGGATGACTGCGAAGGCGCATCATTGCCGTCATCACCACATGCGCCAAGCGTAGGGGTGATGAATAGCATCGATGCCATTATCGCTGATAGTACTGACTTTTTCATGTGTAGTTTTTGATTTTGGTTTTGTTTTCGTTTAACTTTAGGTGTAGTTTGATTCATGAGTATCCGAGCCTGCCCGGTGTTCATTTTCTCACCTGCATCAAGATTCCGGAATTGGAACCCGTGCAGGTTTTCGGTTGCAAATGTAAGGTGTAAGCTTGATTCGTTGCAACTTTTTGCATGCTTTTTTATTACGTCACACTTATTTTTTCAATACGTCAACAATACATCACAATAACTAAATATTTATCTCACAATATTTTAAGTATACGCTGTTAACAAATTTTTAAAGTCGTCATTAATGCCGGGAACCAGGTAATTTCGAATATGAAGTCAGAATTTATTTATGAAGTCGGTCAGGCTGTCATCCCGCTCAAGTCCGAATTTCTTCCTGATGCGGTAGCGCATTGTCTCCACTCCCCTCACCGATATGTTGAGAAGAGGGGCTATCTCTTTTGTTGAAAGGTTCATCTTGAGATAAGCACACATCAGCACTTCATTATTCGACAAATCGAGGAAACGCTGACGCAGTTTCTTTATGAAATCGTCATGCACAAGATCAAATTCCTCAACCACCCTATTGAACACCTGATCGCTCTTTATATCGACCGTCACCTTCCCCTGGAGTTCCTGTATCGCCCGTCGGGCATCCCCCTGGCTCTTGGGAAGCATCTGCTGGATATTCTGCAAATCGCGTTTCACGGTCTGCAATGTCTCATTCTTATGCGACAGACTCATCATCACATTCGCCATCTCCTGCGCCTTATGACGAAGCTCCTTGTCGAGTTTCTCCTTCTCCAGTTCGATTATCTTATGGTCTTTCAGCTTAGACTCCCATTCAAAATCTGCTTGCTGGCGTATAAGCTGCGCATCTTTCTCCCTGATAAGAGCCTGCTGCTTACGATGCACACGCATACGCTCAAGCATTATGCAACCGTAGACCATCGCAATAGCCAATATCACGTAGACCGACATTGCCCACCCGCTTCTCCACCACGGGGGCAACACCCGGAACTCTATGGAATCCACACTCTCCAACCCGTCGGGAGAGATTGCCTTTATATCGAAACGGAAGTCGCCATTTTTCAGATTAGTGTATTCCTTCACGTTGGAGGATGATGGTGAGCTCCATTTCTCATGGTTCAGACGGCAACTGTAGACCACTCCTTGTGCCGACTCAAGAGGATTGCCAAATTCTATCTTTATACTGTTTTCTGAATATCTGAGCACGATCGTCCCCTTCTCCGATATGAAATTTCCCCGGAATATGGTGGAATCCTTCATTGCCGTAACCGCCACCCTACCGATGCGCGACAAGGGTGCAATAGGGAGTACGGTATCTGGATGATTCTCATCTGCCGATGGGTCGGAAAAATCAAAAAACAGGAATCCGGTATGGGTAGGATAGGCAAGATAGTCGGATGAAACCGGGAAAAACAGATCCCCATCATGGATGGGACGGGTGTCGGATCCGAGCAGGAGAAGGCGGCGCACTCCGAGTATCCCCGCCGGATCCGCACATATAATCTCCTTATCGGTAAGGGCATACAGCTTGCCGTCGCGCTTCTTAAGCCGCCGCACATTCTTAGGTGATCCTATCAGTAGACCAAGTCTTTCATCTCGCACTATCGAGTTTGCCTTAGAATCATAACGCCATATACCGGATGGGGCGGCGAAATAGATGTCGTTGTCTATACGGCTTACCGACACATCGGAGGTCAGTGACTGCCCATCCGCTGTCGCTCTATAATTATAAGTGTCTTTCACTCTCATTGTGGCAGTGTCGATATCCAGACGGTATATGCCGCTCTCCCCATCATAACTCCATAGCTTTGTGGGAGATTCCTGCACGAAATTATAGCAGCTCCCCTTATAGCCGTCGATTGCCCCGATCAGTATCCATGTGTCACCTCTCTTCTCTATTATCTGGAACCCGAAATATGTGCCGACATACGCACGCCGGTGTGTCCCCCGCAGAAGTTTGAGATCCCACGTGCCATTGGTTCCCTCTATCCTCTTTGCCAATCCATCCTTGACAATAAACAGTCCACGGTCATGACAACAGAAGAGGTCGCCATCGATCTCCGTAAGCCCCCACACCTGTCCCGTCACTCCCGGAATCTGCCGGAATGTTACCCCGGATATATCCTCTCCGGGAGTATAATCAAAATAGAAGAGCCCACGGTTGGTGCCGAGATACATCTTACCTTTGTGAATGGCTACCGCCGAACCGGAACCGATGGGAAGATTGTTGTTGGAGAATGTCTCCACCGGTGTGGTGAGCATTATCTCCGCCACTCCTACGTCAAGTCCTGTCCACAGATTGCCCGAAGAGTCAAAGCCCAACGACAGGACAGTATTATTGGGGAGTCCGGATGACTCACTATATACGCTCTTTGATCCGGTTGACATATCGACAGTCACCACTCCATTACCGATACTGCCCAATGCAAGCGTCCCACCGAATATATCCGCGCTGAATATCTCCCCCACGGCAGCGGCAGATTCCGACACCACTTTAAGATACGTAAGTTCATTACGATCATAGCGGAACACTCCCCTGTCGGCAGTCACTATCAGCATCGACTTACCGTAAGGCAATATCCCCCTTATTCTACATCCTTTCAGCAAGTCTGCCCCCGGAGCATCCACCACTGTCCTCCCCATCAAAAATTTAAGTCCGTCTCCGGATCCCAGCCAGAGAACGTCGTCAATCATATTGGAGCAATCAAGCTTGAAACTACAATCTATACGGTAATGTTGGTTCTTATCCTGATCATACACTATTATATTCATGTCGCCCTGTGCGTACACCTCATTCTTACTGGGATATATGCCCCATATATTCCCTATATAACGGTCGTTTCCGACACTGTCGCTGAGGCATACATATTTCAATGATTCACTTGAAGAGGGAAGGAAATAGCCGAACTCATTTATACCCCCGACATACAGCCGATAGGATTCCTCATCCATCCTCACGCTGCGTGCGGCATAACGGTTGTTGAGTCTGAAGAGGTCAATCGCAGAGCCGTCATATTGAATCACACCGTCCTGTGTGGCGAAAAACGTCCATCTGTCGCCGTATGTGGCAACGCTCCAGGCTTTTGCCACTGACAACATCGTGTTGGGGTATGAACGTATTATCTTCAACCCAATGGCATTGGCAGATTGGCATTGAACCATCGCCATCATTATCAGGAATATGACGACTATAGTATCGGACAAGCTATTTATCTTGCAGAAGGCATATTGTCTCATGTTAGTAGTCTAAAGTTTTTCATTCCATTCGGTCATGATGAGGCGTGCATATCATTTCACCTCTCTCGTATTGATGACTTTTCCAACCATATCAACAAGGTCTGGCTGAACTTCCGGCAACCGAATTTGCCTCCAAAATTAAAAAACTTTTCCCATATTCACAAAAAATTGTCATAATTCCAGCGTCATAATTAAAATTACATTATCAAATTCATACCTTTTCTCTCTTTTTATCCTATTCTGCATATTTTTCTTCAATAATAATTTACAAAATTCTTGGAGTATAAATATTTTTATTAATTTTGCATCCACACACCGAAGCGACACAAGCACTTGATATGCTTGATAAGTCCGACTCCGATTCTGAGAAGATTCGAACGCGATTAACGCTTCACATCAACTACCATGCAACATCGGCTGAGAGAATCCGCAGGTGTTGCCATCGGCCAGAGTTCTGTTCTTTTAATTTTGTCACTACGGCCGATGTATGTTTGGTTGAATAATGGTACATTGGAATCCACCGGCTTTGCCGGAATGATCCTTTGGAGTCAGCGACATTTCTTTCAGTTTTTTCATGTCGTGGCTCTAAAAAATCAAAGGGCGGCTCCGTGAGGTGTCGCCCTTATTGTCGGAGTGAGATAAAATTTCTATCTTTGCACTTGGTTTTTAACCTCTCGTTCAATCTGACAATGAAACAATTCTTTCACTCTGATGCCCCTTTCTCTCTCGAATGTGGCGAAACGCTACCCTCTCTCTCCATCGCTTTCCACACTTACGGCTCCTTGAATGAGGACCGAAGCAATGTAATATGGGTCATGCATGGGTTGACCGCCAATTCCGACGTGGCTGACTGGTGGCCCGGCACGGTCGGAGAGGGTCTTTTCCTCGATCCATCAAAATATTTTATTGTCTGTGCCAACATGCTCGGTTCTTGCTACGGCACGACAGGTCCATCGTCAATAAATCCTGCCACAGGTGAACCCTGGTGTGACTCATTCCCCCGCGTGACAATACGCGATATGGTGCATGCACATCAGCTACTCGCGAAGCATCTCGGAATCACAAGGCTACATGAGATGATCGGCGTATCTCTCGGAGGGTTTCAGGCGATTGAATGGATGGTGACCGATCCGCAGATAGCGGAAAACGTGATGTTCTGTGCCACCGATTCCTCTTGCAGCCCTTGGCTTGCGGCTTTCAATCAGTCGATGTATATGGCGATAAAGACCGACCCGACCTGGGGGCTACACTCTCTCGATGCAGCCAAGAAAGGGCTTGCCACTGCCCGCTCAATCGCCCTAATAAGCTATCGTGGACCTTTCGCCTACAACATGAGCCAGCGTGATCCGGAAGAGAAACCCGACCCATTCTTCCATCGTGTGCAGACTTATCAGGAATATCAGGGGAAGAAGCTGTGTGACAGGTTCGACGTCTATTCCTACGTGCGTATATGCCAGAGCGGCGACTCCCACGACGTCGGAAGGGGAAGAGGCGGTCTCGAAAACGCGCTGAAGAGAATAAATGCCAACACTCTCGTGATCGGAATCAACTCCGACATCCTCTTCCCTCCAGCTTGCCTTGAGGAGCTGGCAAAGAGGATACCGGGATCAAGACTTGAGCTCATGGACTCGAAATTCGCACATGACGGCTTCCTCATCGAGCATGAGAAACTGAATGAGATAATGCTCCGTTGGAGGGAGTCAAGATAAACCATCCACTCGATTTTGGGTCATAATATTGATAATATGACGATACTGAGGATTATTTTTCAGTTTTCGGAATTTATTGATTAACTTTGCAGAAATTTATAGCGCGGCGTCTGCCGCCATTAACAAAAAAATCAATTATGAAATTCAAGCATTTATTCCTTGGATTCGCTCTCGTAGGCATAATGTCTACAAGCTGCGTCCCCAACAAAAAGTATGCAGAGCTCCAGACAAAGTATGACGAGCTCCAGACCACCTACGGCAGCACACGCGAAGATCTCATCAACTGCAATGCCAACACCCGCAATCTCGAGTCGCAGCTCCAGGCAGCAAAACAGGGCAACCTTGAGCTCAAGAAAGGGATGCAGGATCTCAAGAACACTCTCGACAAGAGTATGGATGCCAACGCTCAGGGCAGCGTCAACATCGCAAAGCTCGTAGACGAGATCAATGCTTCAAACCAATATATCAAACAGCTTGTAGAAGCCAAATCTAAGTCTGACTCGCTCAACATAGCCCTCACCAATAGACTGACCCGCTCGCTCACAACCGACGAGATGAAGGAAGTGGACGTAAAGGTGCTGAAAGGCGTGGTGTATATATCTCTCGCTGACAATATGCTCTTCAAGAGCGGCAGCTATGAGGTGAACAGCCGTGCGATGGAGACTCTTTCCAAAATAGCAAAGATTCTTAAGGATTATAAGGATTTTGACGTGCTTGTGGAAGGAAACACCGACAATGTGCCTATCTCCAAGACTAACATCCGCAACAACTGGGACCTCTCTGCCCTTCGTGCATCTTCAATCGTGCAAGTGCTTCAGAATAATTTCGGCATTGATCCCAAGCGTATGTCTGCTGCCGGACGCGGTGAGTTTAATCCTATCTCCGACAACGACTCCGAGCTCGGCAAACAGCGTAACCGGCGCACAGAGATCATCATCACTCCGAAGCTTGACGAGTTTATGGATCTCATCGACAAGGCTCCCGAGACTGAAGACTAATCTCATATTCACCAAAGGACGGGCGCAATTCCCTTGCGTCCGTCCTTTTTTTATTATGTCGCTGTTTTTATTCTATGGTCATGAAAACCCGATTGATTGCACCATTATTGGCAATACTTCTCTCCGGATGCATCACGGAGAAGGATGAGGAAAATATCGGAATTCAGCGTGGTGACGCGCTGCCGGACTTCTCCGTTGACCTTTCCGACGGCAGACGGATATCTGCCGTCGACATGAAGGGGAAGAGGGTGCTGATTGAATTTTTCAACACGTCATGCGGAGATTGCCGGCGGGGACTCCCGTCTGTGGATAGTGTATATCTTGAATATAAGGATAATCCGGATGTGCTGGTAATGGCTATCGCACGCGATGAAAGGGCCGCGGAGATTGAAAGCTATTGGGAAAGCAATGGTCTGTCAATCCCATATTCCGCACAAGACGACAGACGGATCTACAATCTCTTTGCAACCACGGGAATCCCTCGCACATTCATCTCGAATGAACAGGGAATGGTAGTAGCCACTTTCGGGGATGCCGACCTCCCCACATTCTCCATGCTGCGGGATACCCTCACGTCTCCTTCTGACTGAATGCCTTCTGCTGCACTATGCGCGACCATGGCTCAACGGAATGGGTAAGCCAGATATTACCTCCGATCACTGAGTCGTGACCTACCGTTATCCGCCCCAATATGGTGGAATTTGAGTAGATTGTCACGTTATCCTCTATGATGGGATGACGCGGTATGTTGAGCGGATGCCCGTTGCTGTCAAGCGAGAAGTTCTTCGCGCCGAGCGTGACGCCCTGATATAGCGTAACGTGATTTCCGATGATGCACGTCTCCCCTATCACCACGCCTGTGCCGTGGTCTATGGCGAAGTATTCACCTATGGTGGCACCGGGATTGATGTCGATGCCGGTGGTGGAATGAGCAAGCTCCGTGATGACGCGGGGAATAACAGGAATACCCAATTTCAGCAGGACATGTGCCGACCGGTAATGCACCATGGCGTTGACCACCGGATAGCTAAGTATGATCTCTGCATAGTTGTCGGCGGCAGGGTCATTGTCATACATTGCCTCCACATCCGTGAAAAGGAGCCGCTTGATCTCCGGAAGCTCATCTATAAACTGCAACGCAAGCAATGATGCCTCTTCCGACACTTCCTCCTCCTCATACGTATTGTCGAAACGCAGTGCCCTCCTTATCTCTGTATGAAGCAGGGAGTATAGTTTCTCAATATTCACTCCAAGATAACATGAACGGATCCTCTCATTATTGCGCCGGCAGTCAAAGAAATCAGGAAACACAATCGCCCTGACCAACGACACTATATCCCTAAGTCCGGCAACCGATGGGAACGCCCCATCCCCACGTGGCACCATGCGCATCTCCTGAGGCGAGGACTGCGACAGAATCCTTACATTTCTCAACAATCTCTCCTCTATTGGCAGTCTGTTCATCTATCTGTTTTTATTTCATTTAATTTTCATAATTCCTCACAAAATTACACATAAATCCTCATAAAATCATATCTTTTCTAAAAAATACACGAGAAAGGGTTAGTTTTGTAAAAAAAATCATGATATGGCAGACAATTATCTCGAAAGACGCATGGATGACCTGCGAAACGGTCGCCTGCAACAATCAAATAAGATTCAGGCATCCGTTTCCCAACGGAAAGGATATCTTTCTGTGAATTTCCCGATGCGCAGGGTGCTTGTAACGGGTGGCGCAAACGGCATCGGGCTCGCTGTGACGCGTGCTTTCCTGAAGGCGGGATGCAAGGTGGCGGTGATGGATATTGACCGCGAGAAGGGCGAGAAATTGGCACATGACGAGGGCGTGAGATTCTACAACGTGGATCTTGCCGATAAAGATGCTCTCGAAAAAGCTCTCGACAATCTTTTCTCCGCATGGAAAGACCTGGATATAGTGGTAAGCAATGCCGGGATATCCACTTTCCAACCCCTTACCGAGGGCGATCCGGAGATTTTTGACCGAATAATCGACACTAACCTTCGTCCCGCCTATCTAATCGCACGCGCATGGGCAATACATCGCAAGCAGTTCCCCATCCCAAATACGTTTGGAGGAAGAATGATCTGCATCTCATCCACTCGTCATATCCAAAGCGAAGAGGGTACAGAGGGCTACTCCGCCTCAAAAGGGGGTATAGCATCCCTTACCCACTCTCTGATGATGTCATTATCCCCATACGGAATCACCGTGAATTGCATCTCTCCCGGCTGGATCCATACCGGAGATCCCGAAGGATTATCCGAGATTGATCATCTCCAACACCCATCACGACGCGTCGGCACACCGCAAGATATTGCCCGCCTGTGCATCTTCCTGTCGCTCCCTGACAACGATTTCATCAATGGTGCCGACATACCCGTAGATGGCGGCATGACCCGAAAGATGATCTATCAATAAAAGCAATCTCCTCGTCAATTAAAAGCAATAATTTCCTAAATATTAAAATAATAGCATTTGTTAAGCATTTTAAGCATTTCTTTAATATAAACAATGCTTAAAATGCTTAATTAATTTAATTCGTAAAAAGCAAGCAAAAAAAATTCCCCATTCCAGCCGCATTCGGAAGTCCCTGCCCGTGCCCGGCAGTTTCTTTTGAGCCTCGCTCAAAACCAAGTCCATTTGAGTTCCACTCAAAATCAAAAAAATTCCCCTCCTATTTCTCCGGAATAAACAATTTCCCCTCTACCGAGCGTTATATACATAGCGGCATCTCCACTTCCCGACAAAAGAGGAGATGCCGCCAGGAATCTTAATTATTAATCGTATGAAATTAGCTGAAGCATTAAGCCGGCGTGCGGCTCTCACCGAGAAAGTGCAGCAACTCAAAGTGCGTCTCAACGATTGCATGAAAGTGCAGGAGGGGGACACTCCTCCTGAAACACCGGAAGAGGTGGTGGCGGCTCTTGACGACACACTGCGTGAACTCAGAAACCTCATCTATAAAATCAACATAACAAATTCCCGCACTTTCATCGACGGTGAATCCATCACATCCCTTCTCGCGCTGCGCGACGTGGAGAGCATGAAGGCCCGCACTCTCGCCGATGCCCTCCGCAACCTGACCGCACGCGAAGACCGCTACAACCGCAACGAGATAAAATACGTCCGCACTGTCGATGTCAACGATTTCCGTCGTATGACCGACCGATGCGCCGCTGAACTGCGTCAGCTCGACCTGAAGATACAGTCGCTGAGCTGGACCACAGATCTGATAGAGGAATAATCCCAATACCTACAAAAACCACTCCGTCCGACGGATGACGGTTGGCGGCGACGCAAACTTTTTTGCTTATGTTCACCGTTGAGACATGGTAATTCTTGCAACGCGCAGTCTCAGCATAGTGCACAAGAGCATAGCGCATGGCCTTGTCAGGCCGGCATAGAGCATCACCATGCATCGGCCGAACGCCACCCGCCGGACGGTTTCATATCCCTCATCCTCCACCCATAACCCTGCCGCGAAAAATTCGTCAGAATAATCTCATCTGAGAATAGACCTTATTTGGAAGTTTTTCTGTAATTTTGCCGAATCATTAAGACACGATTTTTCGCATGAACCACAGACTTCAACTATCAGGATTAAACCGGGCGCAATTGGTGAATGAGACAATTGATCTCATGTATATCATCATCGGAATTGCCATATATTCCCTCGGATTCACTATTTTCATCCTTCCACACCATATCGTCATAGGCGGCATGGCAGGTTTCAGCACACTCATCTACTACGCCAGCAGCCAAACAATACCCGTAGCCGTCACAATGTATGGCACAAACATACTCCTGCTGATATGCGGATATAAATTCTTAGGAAAAGGATTCGTGTTGCGCACAATATTCGGTGCCACTGTCCTCTCCCTCATAATCGGATGCATGGAAGGATACTTCACCTCGCATCCGCCACTCGTGACCGACCGCACGATGAGCGTCGCAATGGGTTCGATACTCCTCGGCATAGGCATCGGGGTATACTACAGCCACCACGGCACGACAGGTGGAACCGACATCGTGGCAGCCGTAATGTCGAAGATAAGCAACGTATCAATGGGGCGGGTAATGATGATTGTCGACATTTCAATCGTGGCGTGCTCATTCTTCCTCCCATTCGACGGCGACATGGAAGCGCGCATACAGTCACGCACGCAATCAATCATATACGGTTGGCTCGCAATATTCATCTATTCATATATCGCCGACAAATTCGTATATGAAGGACGACAGACAGTGCAATTCCTCATAATCTCCGACGCATGGAATAAGATAGCATACCGCATAACCCATGAGACCGGACGAGGCGTCACAACTTGGAACGGACAAGGCTACTGGACAGAACAGGAGCGTAAGATGATGATGGTATGGTGCAGGAAAGGAGACACACACGCCATCTACCGCATCGTGAAAGATGAAGACCAGACCGCATACATCACCACATCCTACGTAAAAAGCGTATATGGCAACGGTTTCGATGCACTTAAATTAAAGAAACGCAAACGTATCCAGACCCCGCCTTCAAAAGAATAAACGTTCACAATTCCCCTCAAATAATAAAAAAACGACCATCTTCCTAAAGATTTTAAGTGCAATATATTGCACGAATCAAATAGAATGATTAACTTTGCACTGACTTTGAGACCGCAAAGTGCCGGAATCCCACGATGACAGCACAGACGGTTTGAAGTTCTTAGGATTGTCTTATGGTGTAATGGTAGCACTACAGTTTTTGGTTCTGTCTGTCCAGGTTCGAATCCTGGTAAGACAACAATCCAAGCCCAAAGAAAAAAGGGAGTGAAAGAGACAAAATCTCATTCACTCCCCTATTCTTTTGCCATCCTCAGCCCCTTCAAAAGCCCTACCCCCTTAATAGCCCCCTTTCAAAAGACTGGAATTACAAGCCCAGAGCCCCGTATCCTCCTTTCAAAAGACTGGAGTCCCGTGCCCGAGCCCATGGGCGAGGGGTGCCGTCACCTCCCTCCTCCTCCCGTCCGGAGTCAGAAGAAAATACCGCTCCCACAGATCCGTAATCAGAATGCCATCCTCCCCCGCCTCCGAAATCCTCCGATAAATCCGCCCACTGCCGTCACCCCCATCCCGACAGCCACATCCAGCATCACAAGAACCATCCTTCCGATAGCCATCCTCCGGCAGAAACACCACATCCCCATACACCGGCACATTCACCAGCATCCATCCCCCGTGGCACCGCCTCCTGACGCGCAACATACCGTCCACCCCCGGCACCTCCAGATAATACCCCTTCCAGCACGACTCCGAGATCCCCTCCCGCGTCACAAACCAGAACT
>NZ_SRYB01000040.1:0-44430 GCF_004793975.1 Lepagella muris | reverse complement strand
TGTCTTTTTGCAATCACATACGAAAAGAGACTGCCTAAACTTGTTAGACAGCCTCTTTATTGCATATTTATCTATCTGACGGAATCAGATCTCTTTGTCGTGCTCGAGAAGGAGTGTCATTGACGGACGGTCGCACACCTCTGCCGGACCGAAGTACTGTATAGGACCGGGGTACTGGTAGAGAGTGTTGAGCGCGAGAGTCTCACGCATTGAAGCATACTTCAGGTAAGGACGTCCGTTCAGGTTTACAAGAGCCTTCTGGATAACCGGTTTCATGTGACCGTGACGACGCTCCATGTTCATCATCATTGTGATAGGTATACCGCCGGCAATCCAGTTCTCAGTAGTATCGGTAAGATTGCGTACAGAGCTCATATAGCCGGTAAGACCTGAGTTGATGAGCATAGCTGCATTGTAGCCGAGAGCGTAAGTGTAGTCAGCATCGAAGTTTGTCGGGTCAGCGCAACGACCTTCATAGCCGAAGAAGTGGTGCTGTGCGGCAAACTTACCGGAGTACTGACCCTGCTCTGCCATCTCCTCAAGACGCTTTGCAACCATCTGGCTCAGGAGGCTCTCAGTCTCGATGAGAGATACCTGCACGTTGCCGTGGCTGTCGCGGTCAAGGCTAAGCTGGAGTGCGATAGTCTTGGGAAGTGATTTGTAAAGGTCGGCATTGACCGGAGTAAGCATTGAGTGGATTTTCTCAAGTTTCTCATCCTCTGTGAGACCTTCGAGGGCTGCACCATTAGCTGCGAGCACGTCGTTGAGCTCAGAGATAAGATCCTTCATTGAGGGGATAAACTCGATAAGACCCTCCGGAACAAGAACAGTACCGAAGTTCCAGCCGAGTTTCGCACGCTCAGCTATCACGTAGCAGAGATAGTTGACGATGTTGTCAAGAGTCATGCGTTTTGCAAGAACCTCCTCAGAAATCAAGCAGACGTTAGGCTGAGTCTCAAGTGCGCACTCAAGTGCGATGTGAGAAGCAGAGCGACCCATGAGCTTGATGAAGTGATAGTATTTCTTTGCAGAGTTGCAGTCACGCTGGATGTTGCCGATAACCTCGCTGTAGACCTTGCAAGCTGTGTCGAAACCGAATGATGTCTCAATCCATTTGTTCTTAAGGTCGCCGTCGATAGTCTTGGGCACGCCGATAACCTGCACGCCTGCATTGATGTTCTTATAATATTCTGCGAGTACAGCGGCATTGGTGTTGGAGTCATCACCACCGATGATTACGAGAGCCTTGATGTTGAGCTCTTTCAGAATCTTAAGACCAGACTCAAACTGTTCGGGTGTCTCAAGTTTTGTTCTGCCTGAACCGATGATGTCGAAACCGCCTGTGTTACGGAAATCCTTGATGTAGCCGGCAGTCAGTTCCATATACTGATGGTTGATGAAACCGGAAGGACCCATGAGAAAGCCATAGAGACGACATTCCTTGTTGAGGCTCTTGATACCGTCGAAGATACCACTGACAACGTTGTGACCGCCGGGTGCCTGACCGCCGGAAAGGATAATACCTACGTTAAACGGCTCCTCTACGCGCTCTGCAGCCTCTGCTGTCTCAAACTGTACGATAGGCAATCCGTAAGTGTGGGGGAAAAGTTTCTTTATCTCTTCCTGATCGGCAACTGACTCTGTAGCCTCACCGATATTAAGTTTCACCGGACCCTGAAGGGCTTTGGGGAGCTTCGGCTGATATTCAGCTCTTACTCTTTGAAGTGCACTCTTTTTCATTAGATATTTTTACCTGATTTGAGGTGATATATTTTCATCACAAAATTAGTCATTTCTAATGAAATATACAAATCTATTTGAGCATTTTCTCGGCTTTCTCCAGGTCGGACGGCGTGTCGATACCTATCGAGGAATCTGCCACCACTCGCGTCATTATAGGATAGCCATTCTCCAGCCAACGCAACTGCTCCAGATTTTCCGCACGTTCAAGCCCGCTGACCGGCAATGCCGTGACCTCCCCAAGCACTGATGCCCGAAATCCATACATTCCGATATGGATATGGAAGGGGTAGGAATCAAGCCATTTTCTCCATTCCTCTCCTCTTATATATGGCACGATGCTTCTTGAGAAACAGAGTGCCCTGCCATCTCTTGCATACGTCACCTTCACACGATTGGAATCAAACAACGACTCAAATCCTTCATTCTTGTCAAATGGTTTTACCAATGTCGCTATCTGCGTCGACGGGTCTGAATCAAAACATTCCATGAGACTCCTTATATGCTCCACCTTCACAAATGGCTCGTCACCCTGAAGATTTATGACCACATCGGCATCAGAATGCAGCTTGCAATATGCCTCCCATACCCTATCCGTGCCACTCTTGCAATCATTACTTGTCATCACAGCCTCATATCCCCGGCTCTCCACGCATCGCAATATGCGCTCATCATCTGTGGCAACAACCACCCTCTCCCCTGTCGCTGCCGCAGCACGGCATACGTGCAGAATCATCTCCTCTCCACCTATCTTAGCCAATGGTTTCCCCGGAAACCTTGTGGAGGGATAGCGTGCCGGTATAATAATAATGTATTTCAATCTACCTCTCATTTATCATCTACTTTTTTCATTCCACTTTTCATTCCACTTATCTTTGCCATTGTGCTCTTAAGCCAGCCGGGAACTATTATCGCCCCTATTATCAAATAGACGTAGTAGGATATCACCCGCCAGAACACTGCGAGAACAAGGGCAAGCCCCATCGTCGGGACAAGATCCCCGTAATATTCCGAAAAGAGCCATTCGCTGAGACCGGAACCTCCCGGCGTGGGACTGACCATAAGCACCACCCATATCACAAACTGACGCGCAAGTATCACCCATTGCCAATGATCAGCCTGGGGAAGGAAACCAAGGAACAATGCGTTGACCACAAGATAACGTGAGATCCATGACAATGCTGTGCCTCCGAACACTTCCAACCAAAATCCGAACCTCTTCTTGCGCAACTCCTTCGACGTGGCAAGCATATTGTTGCCAAGCGACATTGCCGACGACTGCCATTTGCGGAGCCATCGCAACCTGAACAGACGTCCTATCACATTGACTACCCATTGCGGACGACATATTATACCGGTAAACAGAATCAACGTCCATACAAACAATACGGCATATACGAGCCAGAATGTCAATTGAATCCCATGAGAGAATGTCGTGCCGTCGGAGGCAAATATCTCATGTGCCGGAGTCAGCATCACTACCAGCGGACAACTGACCACAAAAAATAATTCGTCAAGAAACAGTGTGGTCATCATCAGCGTAGTGGCACGTCCGAACTCTATCCCTTGCGTGTTAAGAAACACCATGCCAAGTGAACTTCCGCCCACTGCCGACGGAGTGACGCATGACGTAAATTCGCAGAGAAAATCCACCTTAAATGCCCTCCCCCAACTCAAATCCTTATCCGTCAGTGCCCGGAAACGCCAGCTCAGACCAAAGTCTCTGCCAAACATGAAAAGGAATGCAAGCGCGATACAGAACCACGTCCTCGGAGTGAAATCTATATCCGACAACACTTGCACAAGATTCTCCTTCTTGGCATCTGACAGAAACATGTAGACCACAACTCCCAGTCCGATGACGACCGGAAGCAAAACCTTCCATAGGGAGAAGGTCTTCTTATCAATAGTAATCTCACCGGGAGTGGGGTTAGGGACATCTTGCGTAGCCATAAGCAATATTCAGATTTTATATTTTTCTACAACGATATTTTATCTCCAATAGTTCAGGGCAACTATCTATGTCATTTAAATAATCTTCATCTCCTGTAATTACGGATAATCGCGTCATAACGGTCAACCACCTCTGCCACTACATCCTCCCAGCTCCTCACAAGAGTGGCACGTGCTCCCTGCGACACTTCTCTGAGCAAACTACGGTTAGATGCGACACGCTCGACCAATGATGAGAACGACTCGGCACCAGGCGAAACCAGAAAACCATTCTTTCCGTCTCTGATAACCTCCGAGGCTGTCGATCCTTCAAGAAGCACTGCCGGAGTGCCCATAGCAGCCGCCTCCCTAACCACAAGGGGTGCATTGTCATACATAGATGGAAACAGAAAGAGATCGCTTGCCGCATAATACTCACTGAGTGTGTTGCGGTCAGTGACAACGCCATGCATAGTCACGGCATCTTGCAACCCCATACGGGCTATCATATCCCGCATTTCCCCCTCTGCATATCCGGTGCCTATGAAATCGAGATGAAACTTGATCCTATCTTTGAGCAGAGCGGCAGATTCAAGGATAGTGTGTATCCCCTTTTCCCAGATATGCTGTCCGACAAAAAGCAATGAGAAGGTGTCGTCTTCCATACCTCTGCGTCGCTTCGCCGCCCGCTTGTAATCCTCAAGCGGACCGGAGATGATGCCGGAAAAGTCATTGCCGTTCTCCACCACCGTAAGCCGTCCCTTATAACCGTATTCCCTTACGGTATCCTCCACCTGTGCCTGCGGTATCCACACCTCATCACAAGCATTGAAGAAATCAAGTATCCTTTTCATGATTATTGGCACACACCATGGCATACGCCGGAAGGAATGCTCCAGGTCGGAACGATATTTGGAATGAAACGTGCCAATCAACGGAATATTCTGCTTCTTCTTGACGTATACGGCAAGTCGTCCGGATGAAAATGGGCAATGTGCATGCAATATCTTGAAATCAGTGCCACGCAATTTCCTCCATATAAATGGATCAAGCTTAGGATAGCCATAGCGATAAGGCTTACGTGAATAGATCGGGAGTGAGAAATAGCGCATCACGGAATACGGATGTTCTATTTTCTCCGGATTCCATGGCGTCACTACACATGGCGTGCGACCTTTCTCTGAAAGCCAATACACATAATTCTGCACCGCCAGCGTCACTCCGTCAAGTATCGGAGGGAAACTGTCGTTGAAGATACCGTACAGACCTTTTTTATCGGGGTATATATCGTTATTTTTCATTTTCCGTGCAAAATTAAAGGTTTCTTAACTATTATCCAAACGATATAACGTTTAGCCCCCCTGTGTAAGTTGCAAAAAAAATCAAGCCACCTAAAAGATGACTTGATTTTGAGGTGCCAACCAGATTCGAACTGGTGTGAACGGTTTTGCAGACCGGTACCTAACCACTCGGACATGGCACCATTCTTATTTTGCCTCACCTCTCATGGCTTAGCGAGTGCAAAATTAGATATTTTTTTATTTCCACCAAATTTTTTAATGATATTTTTCGACCCGTATCATAATTTCATCGCCAATCAATTATCATCCATTTGATTTCCACAACATTAAAATGATAAAAATTTTTCCGTTTTTTTATCATTTACGTCCTCCTGCCGCTTTCTTGAACCGGGCATATATTGCCGCGCCCTTCCTCTTCACAGATTGCACATGGTCGGGATTCTTCGGATCAATGCCATATTTCGAGAGCGGAGGCACCACTACCTTTGTCCCCGGAGAGATCCTGTCGGGATGCCCAAGGAAACTGCTGTTCTCCTCATATATTATAGGCCACAGATTGAAATTGCCATAATGCTCCTTGGCTATTGTAGTCAGATAGCGGGTGGTGGTCACAGTGTCGTATACAGGCTCATCCGATGCCTTTGTCGGCACGTCATTATCCGAAACACTCTTCACCGTCTCTGCCGTTGACAATGCCGTAGAGTCAAGGCGCACAGAATCTGCCACTGATGCTGCCACGCTATCTGCCTCTACTTTCCCAACCAACGTCTTCTCCACGACAGCAACAGGGACCGGCTTCCTTTCATCAGAACCGGACATGAAGAAATACCATACTGAAAAACCGATAACGCCCAAAACGACAGCCACTGCAAGACCTGTGAAGAATCCTTTCAGGAAAACGCTACGTTTATCCGAATCCTCTTCTGAAAGAATCTCCTCATAAGTATTCTCTTCCTGTTCCACTGTCTCATCTGTCGGAATCTCATCCACCTTTTCAATCGGTTCAATCGGAAATGCCACCACATCCTCCTCTATATCTGTAAAGATTATCTTTTGCGGCATATCCACATTATCTTTACTGTCATCTTTGACGGGTGCCGACCCGTTATCAATGACGGGTGCTGACCCGTTATCAATGACGGGTGCCGACCCGTTATTATCAATGACGGGTGCCGACCCGTTATCAATGACGGGTGCCGACCCGTTATCAATGACGGGTGCCGACCCGTTATTATCAATGACGGGTGCCGACCCGTTATTATCAATGACGGGTGCCGACCCGTCATCATCAAGGTCAGCATCCTCTCCACCGTCAAGCGTATCAGTAGGAAGATCGTCTGAAATCTCTACTGCCTCAAATATCTCAAATGGAAGGTTTACTCTTGATGCAAGTTCCTTCGAAGCGACAAACATCACTTTCGTGTGACCGGGTATCACAGAGTCCTCACCAGTGGAGACATTGACACTTTTACGGGCTTCCACCTCCACAAGTTTGAATGTGCCGAATCCCTTTATCCTCACATTACCTCCGGAAGTCAACTCCTCCTCTATAATGGCAAACAGTTCCTTGAGAAAATCCTCACACAATTTCTTCTGCTGCCCGGTGGTAAGAGCGAGCATCGCCACCAACGCAGGCATCGTAACCTTATTCTCCATTTCTTATCTTCTGTTTTAAAGAGACCGATGGTTTGAATGTCATCACAATCTTTGGCGGCACGAGCAGACGCTTCCCCGTAGCGGGATGGAGAGCCACCCGTTCAAGTCGCTTACGAGGTTCGAATGTGCCGAAGGATGGGATTGCCACGCTGTCAAGTTCAGCACCACACTCCCCCACTGTCTTTGCCAATCCATCTATCAGAGCGACTACAGTATCGCGTGACACGTCAAGACGGCGTGACAGATTATCTATTAAGGTCTTATTATCCATTGGCGTTATTTTTCTGACATTATTTCTCTGACGTTGTTTTCTCCAATTTTCAACAAAAGTAATAAAATTATTTATGTTGAACAAACACCCGACTGCATATCCTCTCTCTTACCCTCCCTTCTCTTCCCCGGCTGTCCCCGCTGCCGGGGATTTTTTATAGACATACTCTGCTAAAAAGAATTTTTCCTTTTTTCTAAAAAAATTTTCACATCCGAATGAAACTTTTTTGATAATTTTACGACTAATAAATAAAAAACTTCAATAATCTTTTTTTATGTTCAAGTTAAAAACAATCTTAGCTTCAATTGCTCTTCTCGCATCAGTTTCCGTAAATGCCCAACTATTATATAAGGTGGAGGGCAACGGACTAAAATCCCCCTCCTACATTTTCGGAACTCACCACATCGCTCCCCTCTCTTTCATCGACAAGACTGGTGCAGGCAAGCCTTTCACCGAGGCAGAGCAAGTGGTCGGAGAAATCGACATGACACAAGACCAGATGGCTTTGGGAATGGCAATGCAACCACACATGATGGCTCCCGCCGACAGCACCCTATCAAAAATAATATCGCCTGAGGATTTTACAATAATAAGTGAGGAATTCAAGAAATGGGCACCTGCTCCCGGAATGGAGCTGAAGATGCTTGATGCAATGAAACCAAACGTAGTGACTTCGATGGTGGCAATCGGTATGGCTGCCCAAGAAATGCCCGGTTTCAACCCGCAGGAACAGCTTGACACCTATTTCCAATTTCAAGGGAAAAATACAGGGAAGAAAATCATCCCGCTTGAGACAGCCGACTATCAGGCATCAATCCTGTTTGACTTCACTCCTATAGCATATCAGGCTGAATCGCTTGTGGAGATGCTGAAGGATCCGGAAAAATCCATACAGGCGACAAAAGAGCTAACCGCCGCATACGAGGCACAGGATCTTGACAAGATGTCGGAATTATCAAGTAAGGACAACGAGCACCCTGAGTTTATGGAGGCTCTTGTAGATAAGAGAAATGCCGAATGGCTCCAGAAACTTCCGTCGATTATGAATGACGCCCCCTCTTTCATTGCCGTGGGCGCGCTACATCTCGCCGGAGACAAGGGTATCATAGAAGGACTGAGAAAAGCCGGATATACTGTAACTCCGGTAAAACAATAAGACCATCATTGGTATAGCCAATGACCACTAAAACCAACGGGGTTGACGCCTTTCTTATTGAAGACGTCAACCCCGTTAGCTTTTGTAATTCCCCAAATCTATTATTTAACATTTTTTAACTCCAAAAGACTAATGTATTCGTTGTTAAATTAAATTTTTCGTTTTAAATTTGCAATCTAAAGATAACGAAGTAATCTTAAATAAAAAAAGACAGTCATGAAAGCTGGAAGGAAAAGACAGACAATTACCGAGAAAGAGGCAGTGCTTATGAACATGCTTTGGAACGACGGCCCGCTATTCGTCAGAGAGATGCTTGACCGATACCCCGAGCCCAAACCTCATTTCAACACCATCGCCACAACAATCCGTATCCTTGAAAAGAAAGGGCACGTAGGGCATGAATGCTTTGGAAGCTCCCATCGCTTCTTCGCAATCGCTCAACGTTCGGATTTTGCAGAAAGGACGCTCGCTGACGTAATACGTGACTTCTTCGGAAACTCCTACAAGAAAGCAATCTCCGCTCTTGTAGAGGAGAATAAGGTGACGGCAGACGAACTTGAAGAGATCCTTGACCTAATCAAAAGCAAAGAAAACGAAAAAAATTCCTAAACATCTTTAACCATGGGCAGTATTTTCTCCTACGCAATGACATCAAGCATAATACTATGCTTCGGGTATCTCGCTTACAAACTCATTCTGGCGGGCGAACGGCAGCATACGTGCAACCGGTTAATCCTATACGTCATCTATGCCATGTCGTTGCTGCTGCCCCTGTTGTCAGACGAATGGAGGGGTCTGATGCCCGAGCCGTCGTCATCTGCAGCCGATGTAGTTATCAGTGAATTACCAACGGATTTTACGGATAATACTGAGGAGGCATATATAACGGCTGCCTTTGCGGCAACAGACATGGATGAATCAGAAAGGGATAGTCTTTCGCTCCCGACGATCGCCACAATCATATATATCATCGGAGTAATACTATCCTTAATCTATTCTATATTCGGGCTTTATCAACTATGCCGCATAATCTCTGACGGCGAGAGGATAAAGACCGGGGAATACATCCTCATTATATCCAATCGTGACGACATCGCGCCATTTAGCTGGCTCCACTTCTACGTCATGAACCGTAATGACTATGAGACAGCCGGCGACCTCATCGCTCTCCATGAAATGCGGCATCTTAAATTGCGACATTGGATCGACCTCGTCGTAGTGCAGGTTGTATCCATATTACAATGGTTTAACCCTGCAGCGTGGCTCATGGGGGACGAGTTCAAGACCGTTCACGAATACCAGGCCGACGATGCCGTGCTATCATCCGGCGTCGACATGAGACAATATCAAACATTATTAATAAAAAAGGCTGTGGGCACGAGGTTCCAAGTTCTTGCCAACAGCCTGAATCACAGCAAACTTAAAAAAACGTATAGCTATGATGTACAAAACAAATCCATCAAAGGGACGTCGGTTGACCGCCCTTCTCGTAATCCCGGCAATGGCTGTCGGATGCCTTGCAACTGAATTTCCGGCAGTAGCCTCCATCATCGGTTCGACTTCCGACATATCAATTATGGCGGAAAATGATGACAAAGTTAACAATTTTATTCCGGATTCCGAATCAAATACCGGATTAATTATCGCAGCCGAAGAGAACATAACGGCTACGGCTCCCTCCACCCCTGAAATCAACGGAGGCACCGAGTCTGAGACTGCTGTCACTGCCAAAAGCGAGTCAATATCACCTGAGGATGACGACAAAGTATATACTTCTGCCGACGTACTCGCAGAATTTCCCGGAAGTATGCCCGGCTTGATGAAATGGATTGGAGAAAATATGCATTACCCTGAAAATGCCTACAAGAATGGGATACAGGGGAGAGTGATCGTGAAGCTCGTAATCGGCAAGGATGGCTCTGTAAAAGATACGAAGATAATCAAAGGCGTCGATAAGGAGCTCGACAAGGAATCTCTCCGACTCGTCAAATCCATGCCAAAATGGAAACCGGCTGAAATCGACGGGAAACCGGTGGCATCCTACTTCACTATGCCTATCTCCTTTAAAATCAAAGATAACTCAACATCTACGAATGAAGCCGTCAAAGAGGCGAAACCGACTACCGACCTTATATACAATACACTGAAAAAATGGAGAGAAGGTGTACATAGCTGTAGAATCCCCGGCGGAATTCCCTGACGGTATGCCTGCACTGATGAAATGGCTTAGTACAAACTTGAAGTATCCCGAAGAGGCTGCCAAAAATGATGTCCAGGGACGCGTTGTCGTGAAATTCATCGTTGACAAAGATGGCTCGGTAAGGGATGCGACAGTAGTCAAAGGCGTCGACAAAGAGCTTGACAAGGAAGCTATAAGATTGGTCATGTCTATGCCTAAATGGGTGCCTGCCAAGGTGAATGAACAAGTTGTTGCCTCATATTTCAACCTGCCGGTAACGTTCAAAATAACCGCACCTGAGAATGAAAGCACCACTACCAAGCAGTAAGGACAGAATCATACGATAAGATAATTTTTGAGATGAAGTATAAGTTTAGACCACTTCAATAAGGGAAGCGGAGGCACGATGATGTGTCTCCGCTTGTCATTATCGTCATTGTCGTCATTATTGTCAATTTGACACTATCATTTCCTATTAAGGAACGGCTCCGGCAAACCAAACACTGTATCCGGATCCTTACCCGGGCTAAGATAACCCTCAATAATAGTATCCCTGCCGGATGCATTCTCGAAGGTGCATAATCTGAATTTATGCAGCATTACTGCCATGTGCTCGAAGAGCGCGCTCATTATTGCCTCATACGTGATCCATGCGGAGGTCGACGTGAAGCAATATATCTGAAGCGGTATGCCTGAGGAGGTCTGCGGCAATGTGGTCACGAAACAGAAATCAATACCCCCTGCCTTAGAGAAATTGGGATTCGCATCAAGATACATTTTAAGATATGCACGGAACACACCGAGATTCGTATCAATCGAGCCATCGACCAGACCCTCTGGATTAGCTGCATCCTGCACCTTCCCTTGATTACGCTGCTCAATTTTCTTAGCTATCCAGTCTTTCATATAAGGCAGCTTGGAAAATTCCTCAAGCATCTCATCATCACATTCCACAACACTGTCAGCATCCACCATATAGCTCCGCTGTATGCGTCGCGTATTGCTTTGCGACATGTTACGATAATTCCTGAATCCCGAAGAGATCAGGCTGTAGGGAGGCAACGTCGACACCGTCTTATCCCAATTCAGCACCTTCACAGCCGTCAGCGAAACCTCGATGACAGTGCCGTTGGCATCACCCACTGCAATCCAGTCGCCCTCATGGAGAGAGTCATTTTCCGAAAGCTGCACACCGGCGACAACACCAAGAATACTGTCCTTAAACACGAGCATCAGGACGGCAGCGAAAGCTCCAAGACCTGCCAGCAATGATGTCGGCGACTTGTTGACCAGGATGCCAATAGTGACAATCACGCAGATAATCCAAAGCAATCCCTTCACCAACTGAAGGATTCCATTGAGCGGCAGATGCCTCTTGTTGGCACGGCTATTGACGTGCATCCAGATGACGTTTGCTACATGGCAAAGCGAATCAGTCACAACAAATCCTATATATATCCATGTGAACCTCGTCATCCAGGAAGCCAAGGAAGCCTTTTCCGACAAAGTGAACTGTATAAGTATCAAAAAAATTATAGCGGGGATTATACGCGCACTCTTAGTGAAGATATGCTCCTCATTCATACGTCCGTAAAGTTCGGCATGCCAATGCTTGCCTACGTATCTGGCGGCTGCCACAACAATACACTGCACCACAATACCAATACCGAAAGATATGGCAAACACAAGGGCGGCATATATCACCAACGAAAGTGTTTTGTCGTGTCCCAACCCCACCCACGACAATATCATGTCGACCAACTTCATTATTAGACGAGCTATCGCATACGTGCTCTCTTCTGCGGGCGTTGATAATTCTACTGTCGGAATCCGTTCCACAGCGCTTGCAACTTCCTTTGCTAACATACCTTTAATTTTTAGTGGAATTTTAATAAAAGCTGATCTCACCAAGCCGATTCGTCAATTTCCCTACCAGTCAATCCGCCCGACAAGACATACTCTGTCTGTTATACAAAATAAGGCTCCGAATGGTTCATACCGAAAATTTTTATGAGATGCAGTCCTAAGAATCATCGGTGAGGAAACAGATTGTCTTATCAGCAGGATTGCCATTCGTAATTAAAGCGAATTCATCATGCATTATTAAATGCTGAATTATCTAAGTTTATGATTATGCCGACATTAATTTGACGTTAACAAATTTTCACATTTATCTTTGACTATAATTGCACACGCCTATAGCACATGTGCAACAGGTTCAAAAATGTGTTATAAAACATATTTTGCAAATAATTCACTATGTAACTGATATTTACAAAGACATTTCTTTACAATGAAAAAATATTTATAAAAAAATAACACAAAATAATTAGGATTCACAAGGTTAATGTTGTAACTTTGAAGAAATCTCAACGAAAATTATTAAAAAGTATTAAGGAAAAATGGAACAAACCTTAGTCATCCTGAAACCATCTTGCGTAGAACGCGGACTGATTGGAGAAGTGATCAACAGAATACAACGTAAGGGCATCATCATCACAGGCATGAAAATGATGCAACTCGACGAAAAGATTTTACGCGAGCATTACGCTCACCTTGTTGACCGTCCATTCTTCCCGGAGCTATGCGCATCTATGATGGCATCGCCCGTAGTATGCCTTGTGCTTAAGGGCATCAATGTCGTTGAGGTGTTCCGTGCCATGACTGGCGCAACCAATGGAAGGAAAGCTGCTCCCGGCACTCTGCGTGGTGACTTCTGCATGAGCGGACAGGCCAACATCGTGCATGCATCCGACTCTCCGGAGAATGCAAAGGTGGAAATCGCACGTTTCTTCAAGCCGGAAGAAGTGCTCGACTATACTCCACGCGACCTTTCTTTCCTTTATGCTGACGACGACCTTAACAAATAAGACCTCCTGTGACGTGTTCATAGGATATAAAATTCATAATAATGACGATATTTAAGAAATATGCAGCTTTATTCCTACTCTCTTCTTTTGCTATCGGCGGAATAACTGCGCAGACTATAACAAGTAAATCTCCGCATTCGGATGCTCACAAGCAGCTCCTCGCCAATCAAGCAAAAAGTAAAGACCAAATCAGATTGGTTGAAAAGAATACTTTCATTGACCTCATCGACGATATTGAACCGGAACCCGACATTTACACCGAAGGATGGAACAGCAAGGCAGTGAACCCGTTCAAGGAATCAGACGTACCCGATACTCAAGTGATTGACGTGACAGGCTACGTGATGCCTGTACCGGGAAAGGTGACTTCAAATTATGGCTATCGCCGTCGTTTCGGCAGAATGCACAAAGGCATTGATCTCGCAATCAGAAACAACGACACAATCTATGCCGCTTTTGATGGGAAATGTCGTCTCACTGCTTACGAAAGAAAGGGTTATGGCAACTACGTGATCCTTCGCCACCCCAACGGACTTGAAACCGTATACGGACACCTCAACAAGCCACTCGTAAAGGCTGACCAGGTGGTGAAAGCCGGCGACCCGATCGGTCTGGGTGGAAGCACCGGACGAAGCACCGGTCCTCACCTCCACTTTGAGACCCGTTTCATGGGATACGCCATAAATCCGTCGGCAATCTTCGACTTCGCAAACCAGACCACGCACACGGATACATATACTTTCGATAAACGTACGTATACAAAAGCTCGTAATTTCGCGCCTGCCGGCAAAACGCTTGCCAAGGCTGAGAGCAGCAACCCCTATCGTGCTGCCGCAAACGAAAAGGATTCCTACACTGTCCGTAAAGGCGACACACTCTCTTCTATCGCAAAATCTTACGGTCTATCCTCCACTACACTCAGAAAAATCAACGGAATGGGCGCAGCTGACGTTATAAAGGTAGGACAAGTGCTCAAACTGAAATAATTTTGAATCTTTAATTGATACAAAAAGCAACCGCATCGGCAAATTCTGCTGATGCGGTTGTTTTTTATTGCTCCGTAAGGTAAAAAAACGAACCTTACATGTATTATCCGAAAGGATATCGGTGCGTCTATATTTTCAGACCTTCAAGATAGGCCTGACGCATGATCACGAGACGGCGAAGCAGGCTCTCCATCTTATCAAGAGGAAGCATGTTGGCTCCATCGCTCTTAGCCTCTGACGGATTCTGATGCGTCTCCATAAAAACTCCGTCCGCCCCGGCAGCTATCGAGCTGCATGCTATCGTGGCGATAAGCTCCGGCAAACCGCCCGTGACGCCAGAAGTCTGGTTAGGCTGCTGCAAGGAATGGGTGGCATCGATGATAACCGGACAACCACACGCCTCCTTCATCTCCGGGAATCCTCGCATATCTACAATAAGATCCTGATAGCCGAACGTGGTGCCACGCTCAGTGACAGCCACATTATCATTACCCGACTCCCTTACCTTATTGACGGCATACGCCATCGACTTAGGCGAGAGGAACTGACCCTTCTTTATATTCACAAACTTGCCTGTGGCAGCAGCAGCCACAAGAAGATCAGTCTGACGGCATAGGAAAGCCGGTATCTGCAACACATCGACATATTCAGCCGCCATAGCCGCTTCCTCTGGCAGATGTATGTCAGTCACTACCGGAATGTCAAACTCACTCCTCACCTTGCCGAGTATCTTCAACGCCTTCTCATCACCGATTCCGGTAAAGGAATCTATACGGCTGCGGTTAGCCTTCCTGTAGCTTCCCTTAAAGATATATGGTATTCCCAAACGTTCGGTAATCACCTTCATCCGTGAGGCTATGTCAAGAGCCATCTCCTCCCCCTCTATGACGCAGGGACCGGCAAGAAGGAAGAAGTTGCCGTCAGCACCTCCGTTGATATAATCCTTAATATTATCTGTCATAATTATATAAGTGTATCTTAAAATTTAGCAAAAAATCCCAAGTCTAAGTTGGGGGCTTGGGAGCCGATTAGCATTGATTCATCACATGCACGGCTGTCACTCCATACAGGGCGGCTGTCTCCGTACGCAGGCGACTCTCCCCGAAAGTGACGGGTACAAAACCACCTGCAACGGCTGCCTCAACCTCTTCCGGACTGAAATCACCCTCCGGACCAATAAGTATCACTACGTCAGTATGACGCGGATACTCCTTCACAAATTCCTTGCGTGGATAATCAGATGAACAATAGCCCATGAATTTGACGGCATCGCCAAAATCAGAAGAGACAAATCCCCTGAAATCAGACATCTCCTCCAATTCCGGCAGCACACCTTTCAGACTCTGCTTCATTGCCGACACCATCACCTTCTCCAACCGGTCTAACTTGACGACTTTCCTTTCACTACGCGCACACTTCAGGAATACAATCCTGTCTACACCGATCTCCACCGCCTTTTCAAGAAGCCATTCCATGCGGTCCATATTCTTGGTGGGAGCCACGGCAAGAGTGATACGCACGCCCCAGTGCGACGGCACAAGCTCCTCCGAGACAATCTCCACGGATGTATGTTTAGGGTGAGCCTCCATTATCACGCAGCGGAACCGCTTCCCTTTTCCATCCACCACAATCACCTCATCTCCCGCCTTCATCCTGAGCACGCGGCAGCAATGTGCAGAATCCGACTCCGGCAATATGCCGGTGGATTCTATTTCAGGGGCATAAAACTGTATCATATCTTTACGTCTGTCATTCCTCCGCCATCTGTGCTCTCTTCCGAAACCACCTCCTTCGCCGACGGAGCATTATTCTTATCATCATCCTTAAACACTACCCAAAAAAGCACACCGACCACAAGCGCGTATGCCGCAAAAATATACCATGAAGCCCTCCAGCCTTCAAGCTGAACCTCCACCGGATCTGTCGCCACAACATTATGGTTGACTATATACATCGCACACAGTGTGCCTATCGTTGCACCAAATCCATTGGTCATAATCATGAAAAGACCCTGTGCACTGCTCCTGAGGGAAGGATCTGTCTTCTGATCTACGTAAAGACCGCCGCTTACGTTGAAGAAATCGAACGCTATGCCGTAGACTATGCAGCTGAGCACCATAAGCCACAATCCACTGCTCGGATTGCCACATCCGAAGAATCCGAATCTCATAACCCACGCAAACATCGACATGAGCATCACCCCTTTTATGCCAAAACGCTTGAGACAGAACGGGATGAGCAATATGCAGAGAGTCTCGCTCACCTGCGACAACGAAATCAACGCATTCGCATTACGTGCTGCCCAGGCATCGGCATATTGTGGCATCTCTTTGAAAAACGTGATATAAGGATTGGCATATCCATTGGTAATCTGAAGAGATACGCCGAGCATCATACTGAAGATAAAGAATATAGCCATCTTCTTATCCTTGAAAAGGGAGAAAGCGCGAAGCCCGAGACGCTCTGCAAGGGATGAATCCGCCGACCCTTTGCTCACCGGACACACCGGCATAGTGAGGGAATATATCATCATTATGAAGCTGAACGCCGCAGAGACAAACAGCTGCATATAGGTGGTCTGGAATCTGGCATCTGCCGGACCGGCAAAATTCACGAGCAACATGGCGCATATAAACCCGATGGTGCCGAATGTGCGTATCGGAGGGAATGCCTTGACCGTATCGAGTCCGTTTTTCGTGAGAGCGTTAAATGCAACAGAATTGTTAAGACCTATCGAGGGCATGAAGAATGCCACCGACACGGTGTAGAGCATGAACAGAGGCGTAAATTCCACTTCTCCAGCCGACATACAATAGAGCCCGGCAAAAAGCATGAACAGTCCGGCTATCAGATGGCAGATGCTCAACATTTTCTGAGCCTGTATCCAACGGTCGGCTATTATCCCCACTATTGTGGGCATGAACAACGATACTATTCCCTGTATGGCATAGAACCATCCGATCTGGTCGCCAAGACCATTCTTGAACAGGAAATTGCCGAGCGACGTAAGATACGCCCCCCACACTGCAAACTCCATAAAACTTAAGACAGAAAGGCGAACCTTCAGCATTGTTTGAGATGTCATTTTTCCGATATTAAAGGTTGTGATTATCAATTGTCCGCACGCTACTCACCGACGGCATGAAGGTGATATGACGGGAAGAACGATACAAAAGTAATAAAAATTAATGAAAAAATAAGGCTCCACCTCAATTTTAGAGATGAAGCCTTAGCTTATAAGTTGCCGGAACTTCCCAATATATGTTTTAAGATTATTTAAGGTTTAAGGTTTATGGTTTATGATCATTAAATTTTGTATAATGAAAAGATTCGTGGATTTTCATGAATCTTAAACCTTAAACTATAAACTTTAAACCACTGAAGTGCAGCTTGCGAAACTTCAGTAAGATTATCCAATCGATAGATTATCCAATCGATAGATTATTCAATCGACAGCCTATTCAATCAAAGGCATTACCTGCGACCGACGGAAACTTCTTCGAAAATATACGGATCCGTTCGTCTGCCATCTCCACTAATCCTTCGCCACAGGCAATCTCAAGCCAACGGCTGAACTCCTCCTCATTCACGCCACAATAGCGTCTGACATCGCAAGCGGAGCCGCTGATCACCACATCAGAGGAATCCGGATCGGTAAAGATCCCGACGAGCAACGACATACGGGCAGAAATGTCGGCAGCGGCATATCGCTCAAGAGTCTCAACCGGACGCTGTGCCCTGCGTGAAAGGAAATTGAAGAAGTTCAACAGGTAGATACTATCCATATTCAACAAACGGACATACTGCTCCTTACTGAACTCCATAATACTAACTCGTCCTATCGCATACACATCGCATGAATAGATTTTCGACATCCCATAGAGGCGGTCCGCACCCAACACTCGTCCACGACCGCATATCTCCTCCACCACAATATCAAAACCATCCAATCTATGATTTATCCTTACTTCTCCGGAGATGACAAATTTCAACATACGGACATCATCCCCTTTAGTCACGACCAGCTCTCCCGATTCATAATTCAAAAAGTTGACATTCGTTTTCTCCAGAAAAGACGAAACATGGTCCTTCCCCACTCCTTTAAACAACGGAAGATCCATGATTTTTTCATACATCGTAGTCATAACAATTAAATTTAAGGAAACCAATAATGATGCACGGGCATGCCGCCTTGTCTCTATAAGCACCCATGCGGACAAGATCCCTCTAATGACATGGATCGCCTCACTATACAATCGCTTATCTTGAGTAATCCCCCAAAAAACTACAAGCGGATGTTTATAAAAACAAAATGGCAACTGACTGATGCCAACTGCCATTTTTGTAGCGGGATCGAGAATTGAACTCGAGACCTCCGGGTTATGAATCCGACGCTCTAACCAACTGAGCTATCCCGCCTTGATTAGGAATCTCTTCCGTTTTGCGAGTGCAAAGTTACACACTTTTTTTCATTCCACCAAATCTTTTTTGAATATTTTTTAACCATTCTTTAATTTATTCCTGCATATTTCTGATTCCCATTCCATTATATCTTAAATTATTTTTCACTTAGATTACTGATATATATAGCCATGAAATTTGGTATAGCTTATTTTGCAATTCCCGTTTCTCCTCTTGACTTTTTTTAGTAATTTTGCAGACTACATGATGACCACAAAATCATCACCATTTTAACATCTTATTCTATTTTCTATTTTGAAACTTTTGTCACGACATACATCCCTCAATATAAAATGCGCCAAATTGCTGGCATCTGTAATGCTCGCAGGCTCTCTCTCCTGCTCGCTATCATCTTGCTTCACCGGCATTGAGAGCACCAAGAAGGTGTCTCTCTCAAGGGAAGACAAGAAACTTATAGCCCCATCCCCCGAAGAAGAATTCTTCAAGGGCGTGTCGCCTCTCCCGCTTGCCGAATGGCAACCCGGCAAGAGATTCATTGCCGCCGACAACAAGACCATACTCATATTCAGTCAGCATGGACTACCAGCAGAGCCGGATTCCGCACGAATCGGAGGGAAGACTCTATCTTTTGTAAGAACGGAGCCTAAGCTTGAGCCCGACGGATCATACTCCGCGACAATCGTTTTCTCCGACGGCTCCAACTCTTATCGATATAACTCCGGGAAAAACGTGGACACCGCCCCTCACGAAATATACTCCAACCAGATACCCATGCTGATTGACCTCGATATGGTTGACGATGCAAGGGAATTGCTGAAAGGTAAGGATTTATGGCTAAAGACCCCGCTATGGTATGACAACAACGGCAACAGAGTAATGGGAAAAAAATTCGTGGAAGTATCCATCACGGATGTGCAGTCAGGCGACCTGGCATTCCCGCTAAGGGTGAAATTCTCCGATGCAAATGGGCACTCGGCATGGCTATTTATGAATTACGGCGTATCCGGAACCGAGACAAGAACGTTTCCAAACCTGTTCTCACTCTCCGACATCAGGAAGAGATACCCGCAGATCACTGACGAGACGTGGGACGTGATCTGCAACGGAAACGTAAAAATAGGCATGACCAAGGAGGAATGTAAACTTTCTCTCGGGAATCCCAACGACGTGAACCGCGGACATGACTACAGCCAGATACTCGATCTTTGGCAATACCCCAACGGCACGGTGCTCTGGTTTGAGGACGGTCTGCTCACAAGATTCCGCAAGTGAGGCAGACTGAAATTCAACAAGACACGGAGTTATAACCACAACAAACAGCCTTCGCTTTTATATTATGTTTGAAAAAGATAAAGACATTACGGCTTACACCACCTTCGGTGTTCCGGCAAAGACCGCTCTTTTTGCGGAATATTCCTCCGTCAAGGAGCTGATGAAAATATACCGCTCTGAAGAATTCCGCAATAATGAGGTGCTGCATATTGGAGGGGGAAGCAATCTCCTTTTCGTAAACGATTTTAACGGACTGATTCTCCATTCCGCAATAAAGGATTTGGTAAGATACGACAAGGATGAAACGAATGCATTCGTAATTGCCGGTGCTGGAGTGAAATGGACTGATTTTGTTGACTGGTGTACTGCATCCGGACTTGCGGGACTTGAAAATCTTGCCGGCATACCGGGTGAGGTCGGAGCTTCTGCCGTACAGAATGTCGGGGCATACGGCGTGGAAGCAAAAGACGTTATCCATACGGTGGAATGCCTTGACACACTATCCGGCAAACAGGTGGTGCTCAAAAATGAGGATTGCCGGTTTGGATACCGCGACAGTATGTTTAAGCATGAAGGGAAAGGACGGTATATCGTATTGCACGTAAGTTTCCGGCTAAAGAAATCCAACATTGCCGAGCATCTTGACTACGGGCCTCTCAAGAATCTGACGGAATCGCTCGGACATACGCCTACAATACAAGAGACTGCCGCCGAGATAAAACGCATACGTGATGCCAAGCTCCCCGACCCGGCAAAAATCGGAAGTGCCGGAAGTTTCTTCAAGAATCCGGTGGTGTCGAGATATTTCTATCAGGAGGAGATGCTCGGGAGGAATCCCGATATACCATGCTATCCCGTCGACGACCATCGCGTGAAAGTGCCGGCAGGTTGGCTTATCGAACACGCCGGACTCAAAGGCTTCCGCATCGGAGGCGCGGAGGTCTACCCTAAGCAATGCCTTGTCATTGCAAACGCGGCAGATGCCTCTGCCAAGGACGTGATCGACCTCTCGCACCATATTATAAATAAGGTAAGGGAGAACTTCGGAGTGGTGCTTTATCCTGAGGTGAATTTCATTGATACGTCAATCGACGTCACCATACTTGGGAGCGGCACTTCGAAAGGGGTGCCTGAAGTGGCGTGTGCGTGTAAGGTTTGCCGATCGGATTCAAAATTTGACAAACGCCTGAGAGCTTCCGCATTAGTCCGCACACATGGACTTGAACTGCTTATTGATGCATCCCCCGACTTCCGCCAGCAAGCCTTGAGATGCGATCTTTATCATGTGGATGCCGTGCTCGTGACTCACAGCCACTACGACCACGTGGGCGGTATCGACGACCTTCGCCCCTTCTGTGCCGACGGCGCACTCCCCCTCTACGTGAGGGAAGATGTGTATGATGATCTCGGCAGACGACTTGACTACTGTTTCCGCGATCATCTATATCCCGGAGTGCCGGCTCTCGACAGAATAAAGATCGACGACAGACCCTTCTTCATCAATGGTCTGAAGATAATCCCGATAAACGTCATGCACGGCAAGCTCCCCATCTTCGGATACCGTATCGGGGATTTTGCCTACATCACTGACGCAAAGACTATTCCGGAGGAGGAGTTGGAGAAACTGAAAGGATTGAAAGTGCTCGTGCTTAACGCGCTACGTCCACGCAAGCATTTCGCCCACCTTTCGTTTGAAGAAGCTTTAGACCTCATTAAGCGCATCAAACCGGAAAAAGCCTACCTCACCCACTTCAATCATGAGGCAGGATTCCACAAAGACATCGAGAGGATGCTACCGGAGAACGTCCATCCATGCTTTGACGGCTTAAATATTAGGATAGAATGAATAAGACCCCGTCTCATAAAAATTGAGACGGGGTCAGTTATTTTAAGGGGTCTTTTATTAAAAAAAGACTTATAAGGGGATCTTACAGGGCAGCTTCTTTCATGCGCTCCGTATTCTCGGCTATCGAAAGACGGTCGATACATTCCTGAATATTACCCTCCATGAAGGAGTCAAGATTATACACTGTGTAGTTTATACGGTGATCCGTCATGCGTCCCTGTGGGAAATTATACGTGCGTATCTTAGCTGAGCGGTCGCCGGTGGAGACAAGGGTCTTGCGCCGTTGCGCTATATCGGCAAGATATTTCTCGCGTTCCCTACTATATATATAGGTGCGCAGGCGCGACAAAGCACGCTCCTTATTCTTGGGCTGGTCGCGGGTCTCAGTACACTCTATCAGTATCTCATCCTCCTCGCCGGTCACAGGATTTTTCCACATATAGCGCAACCGCACGCCGGATTCCACCTTATTCACATTCTGACCACCCGCACCTCCGGAACGGAACGTATCCCATTTGATCGCGCCCTCCTGTATTTCCACGTCAAACTCCTCCGCTTCCGGCAGCACCGCCACCGTCGCCGCCGACGTATGCACACGCCCCTGCGTCTCCGTGGCGGGCACACGCTGCACACGATGCACACCACTCTCATATTTCATCACCCCATACACATCCTCACCGGAAAGAGTGAAACATATCTCCTTGAACCCACCGGCGGCACCCTCACTGTAGCTCGTCACGGCAAGCTGCCATCCTCGCTTCTCAGCAAATTTCTGATACATCTTGAAAAGATCGCCGGCAAAAAGAGCCGCCTCATCACCACCTGTGCCTCCGCGTATCTCCACGCAGGCATTCTTCGCATCCTCCGGATCGGCGGGCACGAGAAGCAGCTTTATCTCATTCTCCAGATTCGGCACCTCAGCTTCGGCGGAGTCTAATTCCTCACGTGCGAAAGCACGCAGCTCCTCATCGGTCTCTTCCGCAAGAACGCTCTTCGCCTCCTCTATACCCGACAGTAAGACCCGGTAGCGCGACGCCGCTTTCAGAATCTTCTCCAGATCGTGGTATTCCTTGGTGAGACGCACGTATCTTTTCTGGTCGGCTATCACGGCCGGATCAGTGATAAGCGTCGCCACCTCTTCAAAACGGGCATCGAAGCCCTCGAGCCTTGTCAATAAAGGATTATCGGTCATTTCAGATTTTTCTGTTGTTTTTCGTTTAACCTGACTACAAAATTACTTAAAATATGTCATTTTTTCACCTTCCACATCAAAAAAAAGGAGAATTATGGGTAATGGGATTGCACAATAACAAAAAATAAACTAACTTTGCAGCCGCAAAACGGTAATCCCGCCGGCTTACCTTTGCAAAAAGAATTAACCAAAACAAATAACCGGCAAGTTTTATGGCAACAAAAATCAGATTACAGCGTCATGGTCGTAAAGGCCACGCTTATTATCCCATTGTAGTCGCCGATAGCAGGGCACCACGAGATGGTAGATTTATTGAAAGGATAGGTTCTTATAATCCGAACACTAATCCTGCTACAATAAGTTTAGACTTCGACCGTGCTTTGTATTGGATGGAAGTTGGCGCACAGCCTACCGACACAGTTCGCTCAATCCTCTCAAAAGAGGGTGTGCTTCTCATGAAGCATCTCCGTGGCGGCGTGAAGAAAGGCGCGTTCAACGAAGAAGAGGCTCAGCGTCGTTTCAACGCTTGGAAAGAGAGCCGCGACAAAGAGGCTTCCGCTGCCCAGGCTAAGAAAGCCGCTCAGGCTGCTGAAGAGGCTAAGGCTCGTTTCGAGGCTGAGGCTGAGAAAAACAGAATCAAAGGTGAGGCTGTAGCTAAGAAGAAAGCTGAGAAACTCGCTGCTGAGGAAGAGGCTGCTAAGGCCGCTCTTGAGGCAGAAGTTGAAAATGCTGAAAACCAGGCAGCAGAATAATTTTCTGAAAAGTTTTTCCAAAAAAATTTGCAAGGTTCAGATTTTATGCCTAACTTTGCAAAGTCAAAACAAAAAACCGGATTTATCTAACCCGAATCCGGTATTTTAATGGCCGATTAGTGTAGCGGTTAGCACGCCACCCTCTCACGGTGGAGACTCGGGTTCGAGTCCCGGATCGGCTACTTAGGATTGCTTTAACGCAATCCTTTTTTTATGTCCGCACCCCGGCCTTTATTTGAAAAAACTTTGATGCTGTTAAACCGTCGGTGCATACATCTTGTTATCTCTGTAAAGACGCGTGATTTCACGATGTTCTTAATGAAGTTGTCCAGACTTCAAATATGTGCTAATTTATCATTACTATTTAATTATTCAATTATGAAAACTCTGTCCATAATTTCCTATGTAATAGGATCTATTCTTTTGATCGTTTCTTGTTTCACAACAAGTATAACCGCGACTTGGTGGCTCGGCGGAATTGCTGTGGTATTTCTCATTGCAGGATGCACTTTCCAGTTCAATTCAAATAGACACAGCTCCACCATCTACCACCATCGTCACTGATTAAGCCCCCATTAGTCCTAATCAAAAAATTAACTGAGCCTGCGACAACGTCGCGGGCTTTCCTATATCTATAAGCTGAAGCGATTCCTGCACATATCCACGGATCTCACATTTATTCTCCGGCGACAGCAAGAAATCTATTATCGAGAATCTCTCATCACCCTCTATCCTGTGCATCTCCTCCAACACGCCAGCACCGACCACATGGATACCACTGAAAGCATACTCACGATCGAAGCACGACTTTGAATAACATTCCGGTCGGTAGACATCCTTCTCCAAATGATGCCAACCGCGCAACCGCATCGACTCATCAAAAATCAGCTTCCGCGATGAGTCACGCGGACTAACAAGAAGTGTGGAATCGGCACCGCTGTCGATATGACGCTGCATCAGACCCCTCAAATCGGCATCACTCAATATATCGACATTATGCACAAGCACAGGTCCATCAGAAAACCGCAACAATTCCTCCGCTTTCATTATCGCGCCTCCCGTGTCGAGGAGCCTGTCGCTCTCATCGCTGACGGCTATCTTCACCCCAAGATCCCGCTGACGCAGAAAATCCACTATCTGTTCGGGGAAATGATGAACGTTCACAACTATGTAATCAAACCCCTGACTTCTCAACTTATCTATCACCCTCTCAAGCATCGGTACGCCACCTACAGGCACCAATGCCTTAGGATGGCTGAGGGTCCAGGGACGGAGACGCGTCCCAAGTCCAGCACATAATATCATTGCTTTCATTCTCCTTCCTCCTTATCATTATATATTTTCACAATACCCTGCTCCCTATGCACAAGCTCAATACGTGCCGACGGAAAGCGTTCGGCAAGTTGACCGGCAAGGGATTCCGCACAGTACACCGAACGATGTCTGCCACCCGTACACCCGAATCCTATCTGAAGTGAGCTGAATCCGCGTTGAAGATAGCGGCTCACACTCGGAGAGACCATCGAAAGGCTCTTCGAGACAAACTCACCTACCTCTCCCCTATCCTCAAGAAATTCCCTTACCGGCGCGTCAAGTCCGGTCAGAGGCTTGTAGCGATCATAGCGTCCGGGATTGTGCATTCCTCGGCAATCAAACATAAAGCCTCCGCCGTTGCCGCTCAAATCCTCCGGATAGCCTTTCTTATAGGAGAAACTATACACCTTTACGGTAAGTCCCGAACCCTTATCAACCAATCCATACCTGCTTCCGACCGCCTGCACACACACCCGCTTCAATTCAGGATAAGCATCCAGACTTCCGTCGTCAATCAATTCCTTAAGATTGGCGAGTGCCAAGGGTATGCTCTCTATGAAGTGGGCGCGACGTTCCACCAATCCCCGCAATCCGTATGCCCCAAGCACCTGCAACGTGCGGAACAGCGCGAACCGGCTCACCCCTTCCAGAATCTCCTCGCAACCCACTCCCCTAACGGATGACAACCGGGCGGCATACGCGGCAAGTAATTTTTCTCTTTCCTCTGACGTAAACCCGGCTTTCGCCTGCCAGAGAAATGACACCGCATCATATAGCAAGGGTCCTTTCCTGCCGCCCTGGAAATCAATGAATCCCAACCCGGAGGGACCCACCATAATATTGCGGCTCTGGAAATCACGACACATGAAACCTTTCAATTCCTCACGGCATCCCGTAAGCGCGCCACACAATGATTCGAAATCATCCTCAAGAGAATCCTCATCAAACACGAAGCCACACGTCTTCAGGAACTCATATTTAAAATAGTTAAGATCCCACATCACCTGACGCGCCCCGAACTCCGGCACATACACCTCATCTTTCCACTCATCCTCGTCAACAGTCTGAATCCCGACAAGAAGCCGCAGACTCTCTGCCGAAAGCATCATACGGTCAGGACCTCCAAGGCATGACAACAGATTGCAACCTCCGAAATCCTCCTGAAGATATGCACTGCAATCGGAGTTTTCCGCATATATTTCGGGCACCGGGCACCCATTCTTCCGAAACGTCTTCGCCATACTTACGAATGCCATGTTCTCAGCAATATTCTCCCCCCACGTGGCTATCACGGAAGGCTTACCGGAGAAAGTCAACCGGAAATACCGCCTGTCGGAGCCTGCCCCATCCAGCACCTCCACGTGGGGGTCTTCTCCATATTTATTAATATAAAGACTGCGCACCGCCTGCACGGGACTGCCTCCGGCCTGTTGCGTCCGACCTTCGTCAGACTCCAAACTACACTTTTTCATATCCGTATCCTCTATCATATTATTACATTTTATAAGCAAATAATCGGCGAATGTTGACTGCCCGGGTCGCGACAATTCGCGGAAACGACGTCACTGTCGTATTTTTTTGTATCTATTAATGCAAATTATCACTCCAGACCCTCATTTTCGCACCACAAAATTAAGCATTTTTTTATTGATTGACATTATTCTTTGCAATACCGACAAAATTCATTATCTTTGCAACACTTTAATACAAACAACAGACATCTCTCCTTGCAGACTTATTTTGCAAGAATAATTTGATACAACTAAAAGTCAACATTAACAATATATTATTAAATGGCTAAGATTGATAATTACAATTTCGCCGGAAAAAAGGCGATTGTCAGAGTGGACTTCAACGTGCCCCTCGATGAGAATGGGAATGTAACTGACGACACACGTATTCGTGGCGCATTGCCCACCCTCAAGAAAATTCTTGCTGACGGCGGCAGCCTGATTCTCATGTCGCACATGGGCAAACCCAAAGGTAAGGTTAATCCTAAATTCAGCCTCGCACAGATCCGTGAAGACGTGGCTAAGGCTCTCGGCACTGACGTGAAATTCGCACCCGACTGCGCAAACGCTGACGAAGCTGTAGCTGAGCTCAAACCGGGCGAAGTGCTTCTCCTTGAGAATCTCCGCTTCTATCCCGAAGAGGAGGGTAAGCCCGTAGGCATCGACAAAGCAGATTCCGCATACGATGCTGCAAAGAAAGAGATGAAGGAGCGTCAGAAAAAATTCGCTGAGAAATTGGCAAGCTACGCCGACGTATACGTAAATGACGCATTCGGCACCGCTCACCGCAAACACGCCTCCACTGCCGTAATCGCTGACTACTTCCAGCCGGAGAACAAGATGCTCGGCTATCTCATGGAGAAAGAGGTGCAGGCAGTCGACAATATCCTTAAGGATATCAAGCGTCCGTTCACTGCAATCATGGGTGGCTCAAAGGTATCTACAAAGATTGGCATCATCGAGAACCTCATGGACAAAGTTGACAACCTTATCCTCTGCGGCGGTATGACATATACATTCGCAAAGGCTCAGGGTGGCAAAATCGGCATGTCAATCGTAGAGGACGACAAACTTGATCTCGCTCTCGACATCATCAAGAAAGCTAAGGAGAAGGGCGTCAACCTTATCCTCGGCACTGATTGCGTTGCCGGCGATGCCTTCAAGAATGACTGCAACACTATGATCTGCCCCGCAAACGACATACCCGACGGTTGGGAAGGTCTTGATGCCGGTCCGGAGACAAGAGAGGCATTCGCAGAGGCTATCATCCCGTCGAAGACTATCCTCTGGAATGGTCCTGCCGGAGTGTTTGAATTTGACAACTTCACAGCCGGCTCACGCGCTATCGCAGAGGCTATCGTGAAGGCAACTGAGAACGGCGCATTCTCCCTCGTGGGCGGTGGCGACTCTGTAGCCTGTGTCAACAAGTTCGGTCTTGCCGACAGCGTTTCTTACGTATCCACCGGCGGCGGTGCGCTCCTTGAGGCAATTGAAGGCAAAGTACTTCCCGGAGTTGCTGCTGTAAAAGAAGACTGATTGATAAATTCTGACTATTTATAAAAAAGGCAGTCCTTGCGGCTGTTTTGTCGCAAGAACTGCCTTTCTATTTATAAATCAGCAAATTCATTCCAAAAATTCCCTAAATTTTACATTATTTAAAATTTTAGGGTTCTATGAAAACATTTTTTTTAAAATAAAATATTGTTTTTTTCAAATTTAATTGTAATTTTGCATTGTCATAGGTTCTAAAGGTAGAAAACTCGTCCAAGGCATGAAAAACCCAAATAGCTGACGCGATAGCCACCAGCGTACCAAGACAACACAAATAATTCAAAAAAACACAATATTCACAAACAAAATTCAAACAAATTTAACATTATGGAATCTCAGAATTCTAAGGCTCCTTCTTCAGTGGCAGCCAAAGTGAAAAAGGAAGAGAAAATCAGCAACGTGCGTGGTATCCGCAACGCGTTTTTCGTAATCATTGCATGCGCAGTAGCAGCTGTCTGCATCTTCCTCTTCGGTATGGGCGCACCCGGCAACTTCGAGGGTAACGATCCCGCAGGACATCCTATCAACCTCGCAGGTACTGTCTACAAAGGTGGTTTCATCGTGCCTATCCTTATGACCCTCTTCCTCACCGTAATCGTACTTTCTATTGAACGTTGGATTGCAATCAGCTCTGCTTCCGGCAAAGGCAACACAACTAAGTTCGTTGCAGACATCAAGGCTGACCTTGCCAAGAACAACATTGACGCAGCTATGCAGCGTTGCCGTCAGCAGAAAGGTTCTGTTGCTTCTGTAGTTTACAACACTCTCGTGAAGTACAAAGAGATGGACGCTAACACTGTCCTCAGCAAAGAGCAGAAACTCACTACCCTCCGCAACGAGGTGGAAGAGGCTACAGCTCTTGAGATGCCGGCTCTTTCTCAGAACCTCCCCATCGTGGCTACCCTCACAACTCTCGGTACTCTCGTCGGTCTTCTCGGAACCGTTATGGGTATGATCAAATCATTCCAGGCTCTTGCTTCTTCCGGTTCTCCTGACTCGACTGAGCTCTCTACCGGTATTTCTGAGGCACTTGTGAACACTGCATTCGGTATCGCAACCGGTGCTTTCGCAGTTATCTCTTATAACTTCTACACCAACAAGATCGACAACCTGACCTACGCTATCGACGAAATCGGTTTCTCAATCGTAGCTACTTTCGCAGCAACTCACTAATCAGTGACTGCCCGAAAACGATAATTTCAATTTACCAAACCGAATAAGTTTATAGCTAATATGGGAAGAGTAAAAATAGCAAGAAAGAGCACATTCATCGACATGACCGCGATGAGTGACGTGACGGTGCTGCTCCTTACCTTCTTCATGTTGACTTCGACCTTCCTTCAGAAAGAGCCCGCGACAGTGGTGACTCCACCTTCAGTTTCTACTGAAAAGGTGCAGGAGACCAACTTCGTCCAGGTGCTCGTAAGCCCGGAAGGAAAGGTTTGGCTTACTATGAACAACGACACTTCATCAGCTTGGTCAAACGAAAAGATGAGAATGGCGTTGCTCGACAAGGTGAGCGAAATCTATAACGAATCACATAAGAACAAAATCAGCTTCAATGTTGCACAGAAGCAGGCCTTCAGCAAATTGGGTTCTTTTGGAGTGCCTCTCCAGCAGATGGGTGAGTTCCTGAATCTCGCCGATGAGCAGGAAGGGCAGACCAAGATGGACAAATGGCTCGGAGGTGAGGATGAAAATCCGAACCACGTGACAGGAATCCCCGTATCTTGGAACTCCGATGAGAGCACACCGAATGAATTCCAGATGTGGATGAAAGCACTCCGCCAGACTGAGAACGAAAACCTCGCACAGTCAATCAAAGACGGTACAGGCGTAGCCATCAAGGCGGACCAGAACACTCCGTTCGATATCATCCACATGGTGATGGATAATCTTCAGACTATCCACATGAATAAGTTTACATTTTTGACCGCACTTAAAGCAGGAGAATAAGACCATGGCAGAAGTTCAACAAAATTCGGGCGGCAACGGCAAGAAAGGCGCCCAGAAAAAGATGCAGATCCGCGTGGATTTCACGCCGATGGTCGACATGAACATGTTGCTCATTACGTTCTTCATGCTCTGTACGACAATGATTAAATCGCAGACTCTCACCATCGCTCTCCCTTCTAACGAGAAGGTGGAGAATCAGGAGAACATGTCGCAGGCTTCCGCCGATGATGCTGTGACCATCATCATCGACGCAAAGCGTAAGAAAGGTTCTAATGAAGTTGACTCTGTCAACGGACAGGTGGTGAATGAGGTATACTACTACTTCGGCAAACCCGGTGGCGACGCCGGTATGTTTGGTGCCGGTGGAACTGTACTTTCTGAAAACAACAACATTCAGAAATCTGAGTTCCTCACCGATGAAGTAAATGGTGGAGTCCACACCCCTCGTGGCATTCGCCAGATTATCCAGCAGCGTAACCACGACGTGCTCGTTGAGATCAACAATATTAAGAAGAAGTATGCCGACGGAGGTTTTGGCAGCCTTGAGACTAAGGCTGACCGCGAGAAAGCCCAGGCGGCCTATGATGAGGCTGCTTCTGAAATAAGAAAGAATGAGAATCTCAAAAAGCCCGTGGTAATCATCAAGTCTACCCCCCAGGCTTCCTTCGGTAGTCTTGTGGAGATTCTTGACGAGATGCAGATTAACTCAATCTCAAAATATCAGATTGACAACATGACTCGCGCTGACTCTGTGATGATTCTTGACTTCCAAAGCCGTAATCAACAGTGATATAAGATTTATTAACCCTTAAAGCAGAAAAAGAAATGGCTAAAAGAAATGTAGATCTTACATCAAAAGAATGGCGTGATTTGGTATTTGCCGATAAAAATAAAGAATTTGGCGCATACCAGCTACGTAAGTCAAGCGACAAACGCCACAACCTCGCAGTTGTATACACACTCATCGGTCTTGTTATCGTGTTTATCCTTATCCTCTGTTATTCAAAGTATTCAGACTATAAAGCAGAGCAAGATGCAATAGCACTTCAGGAACAACGTGAGAAAATGGCTGCGGCAGAACTCCTCCAGCAGGAAGAATCTGAACCCGAACCCGAACCCGAACCCGAAGAGGTGAAGTTTGAGCAGCCGGAAATTGAGGTGCCTGAAGAGGTACTTGCTACCGTACAGGTGACCCAGATCGCCATCGTTGACGCCGACAAGGTGAAAAACGAGGTGATGGATATGGAAGAACAGAAGGAGGATAACACCGCACGTGGTGTTGTCAACCAAGAAGGTTCTGATGATGCCGATAAATTCAAGGCCGTGCAGGAACAGGTGATTGTAAAAGAACCCGAACCCGAGGCTAAACCCGTAGAGGAGGAGATTTTCGTGGCTGTAGAGCAGCCCGCTGAATTCCCCGGTGGTATGGCAGCCCTGATGAAATGGCTCAGCAACAATATCCGTTATCCTGAGGCAGCTCAGCAGAACGACATCCAGGGCCGCGTGGTCGTGAAGTTCGTCGTTGAGAAAGACGGTTCTATCGGTGCCGCAACTATCGTGAAGGGTGTCGACAAGGATCTTGACCGCGAGGCTCTCCGAGTTGTCAAGAAGATGCCGAAATGGCAGCCCGGCAAGAACAATGGCGTCTCCGTTCGTTCTTACTTCAACCTCCCTGTCACATTCAAACTTCAGAACAACTGATGACCCTATCTTCCGCCCGGCGGAAGTGTCCTGATAAGAAGGAAGAGACCTCAAAAGTCTCTTCCTTTTTTCTTGACAAGACCGGGGACGCTACCGGAAATTATCCCGATGCCGGCATCGGGATTCCGATATTTTTTTTATTATTGGCGAACATACTTCAGCCTGAGTTGTTAAAATAATAGAAAAACATATAAAACATCGAGTTATGAGCACTGAAAATAATTTCAACAACATGCCTAAAGGCGGACGCCTTGTATTTGGCATTTTCATGGTGATTGTATACGTTGCAGTCGGTCTGTTATTTATTTTTGACGTATTCAATATTGATAATAACGTCATCAGTTTTATCGTCGGAATTGTCTTATGCGTCTATGGCGTCTGGAGAGGCTACCGGCTCTATAGGGGGATGTGACGCAGCCCTTGCCTCTCATTTGAAGATGGCGCAGGCATACCGACACATATATCCCGACATTAAAACCGAATTATATGAAATTACTCAAATCCACAACATTGTCACTGTCCCTGATGGCTATAGTCATGGGGGCAGTGAGTTGCACTCCTGTGAAAAGGGGTGAATATGCCTCCGGAAGTGCCACGATATTCTGCGACGACGGTTTCAAGAATATTCTTGACGAAGAGATTGAAGTGTTTGAATATTCATATCCCAACGCCTCAATCATACCTTTCTACGTCAGCGAGGGGGAGGCTCTCGACTCCCTGACCGCTGACGCCACGCAGGCAATAATCACATCGAAACAGCTCACCAAGGAGCAGATCGAATATATGAAGGCGAAGCATAAGAGAGTGGTGAGACAGAATTGCATCGCTGTCGATGCCGTTGCCTTGATCACAAATAAGAAGAATCCCGTCTCTGCCCTATCCATGACAGAGATTGCCGACATTTTCAACGGTAAGATCACGAAATGGAGTCAGCTGGCAGGGAACGACACCACAGCCATAAAGATTGTGTTTGACAATGCAGAATCGTCAACCGTGTCATACATCCGTGATAAGTTTCTCGCCGAAGGGGAAAAACTGGCAGAAAAAACCAACTCTTTCGCGCAAAACAACAATGCGCAGGTGTTTGACATCGTAAAGAATGATCCGGATGCTCTCGGTGTCATAAGCGTGAGCTGGCTCGGTGACGACCTTAGCGTAGCGAAGAAAATACCTATGGACCAGAGAATGGAGGATTACAAGAACGAGACAGACACAATAGCCACTACGCTCACCTCGGAAGTGAACATAATGAAGGTGAGCAACCCGACGGAAGCAAACGACTTCAGCCTGGTCGCCTATAAGCCTTACCAGGCATACATATACTCCGGCGAATATCCGCTCGTCAGAAAAATATATATGGTGTCTACGGCAAGCAACTCCACCGTGTTGCATAGTTTCTACGTATTCCTGACCGGATTTGTAGGGCAGAAAATCATCTCCCTGACAGGAATCCTGCCATACCACATGAATCCAAGGGTAGTGGAAGTGATATAGCACACACACCTTATTATAGAGTCCCCTTGCATGAAATGTAGGGGGATTTTTGTAAAAAAAATTAAAATTAATCCTCTTTTATGCAATTATTGGATAGAAATCAGTTATAAAATACATCCGGAATGACATATCATAGATTTTTTTTATTAATTTTGTGAGTCATTTCTATACAATAGCAAACAAATAATTTTATTATCATACAGATGAAATTCAAATTTATTTTCGCGTCCGCTTTGATTGCGGCAGCTGCAATACCCTCTTTCGCTCAGACTCACGTAGAGGGTCAGGAGTATTATAAGGCAGACCAGTTTGCAAACGCAAAAGAACTTCTCCTGAGAAACATGAACAATGCCGGGACCGACAAGTCGATCAGCAACTACTATCTCGGCATGATTGCTCTTGAGGAAGGCAACAAGTCGGAGGCTGCAAAATATTTCGATGCCGGCGTAGCAGCTAATCCCGAATATGCCTACAACTACGTGGGTCTCGGATTCGTCGACCTTCTCAATGGCGATAAAGCTGCTGCCGAGAAACAGTTCAAGATGGCTGAAGGCAAAGAGAAGAAGAGTGCTGCGCTACACATCGCAATCGCACGCGCATACTATGGAGCAGATCCCGTCGTATATGCAAAAGAGATTGAGAAACGCGTGGAGAAGGCTCGCAAGACCAATATGCAGGAAGCCGACATTTATCTTTTTGAAGGCGACCGCAAGAAAGACAACAAGGATTTCGGTGGTGCAGGAAGCCAGTATGAGATGGCTACAACCTACGATCCCAATGCTTCCGAGGCATACGTGAAATATGCCAACCTATTCACCATGGTGAATCCGGAATATGCTATCGACATGCTCAATAAGCTCCTTTCTGTAAATCCGACTTCAGCCCTTGCGCAGAGAGAGCTTGCCAACGCCTACTACAATGCCCAGAAATTCAAGGAGGCTGCCACAGAGTATGGGAAATACGTGAAGAACCCCAACCACTTCAAGCAGGACGAAGACCGCTATGCATTCCTTCTCTTCTACGGTGGTGACTTCCAGAAAGGTTACGACTATTCCACTGAGCTTCTGAAGGCGAATCCCTCAAACTTCACCGCACAGCGTTACCAGTTTATGAACGCCGCGCAGATAAAGGAGATGGCTCCGCAGATGCTCCCCATGGCTGAGGCACTCGTAGCTGCACACAAGAGCAATCCCGCCAACAAGTTTGCGCCCATCGACTACATACTTATCGCTCAGGAGCTGAACACGGCAAAACGTCCGCAGGAAGCACAGGCTCTCCTTGAGGAGGCTATCAAAGAAATGCCAGAGAACCGTGAGTTCTACAAGCAGCTTGCAATGACCTACGTGGAGGAAAACAATCTCTCCAAGGCTGCTGAGGCTTACGAGGGCTATATCGCAAACTCTGAGAAACCCGGCTACAACGACTTCATCCAGCAGGCCACATTCGCTTTCTATGCCGGCGTTGAGAACAAGGCTAATGATCCTGCCACTGCCGATAAGTATTATGCAATAGCTCAGAGCTATGCTGACAAGGCTGCAGAGATTCTTCCCGACAACTACAAGCCTAAGAAATTCGCCGGCGACATCGCTAAACAGAAAGCAGACGAGGCATCCGTAGCTTCTGCTGCCGTTCCCGCCTATACTGAGGCAATCGCCCTTCTTGAGGCAAGCAAAGATCCATCCCGCTATGCTTCCGATGCCAAGGAGATGTACAACTACATGGGCAACTACTATCTCGATCAGAAAGACGTGGAGAAAGCCAAGGAATACTTCAACAAGTATCTGCAATATGACCCCAACAACGAGCAGTACCGCAAGTTTGTAGAGGGACTTAAATAAGAACAATTCACCGTCTATTAATAAAAAAACTTCCCGCATGGCTCATGCGGGAAGTTTTTTTTGCACAAATTCGCGATTATTAGTAACTTTGCAACATATTTGAATCATCAAAAAACTGTGGCATTCTTCATAAGTATTATGAAGGGTGACATAGGTCACATTTTTATAATTTATATATGGCTGAAATCATACGTATAAAGAAGGGGCTCGACATCCCTTTGTCGGGAAAACCCTCTTCTGAGGTTAAGGCTGACAACAAAACAACTCTTTTTGCCATCTGTCCCGACGATTTTCCGGGACCCGTATGGAAAGCTGTGGTCAAACCGGGCGACTCTGTAGCCGCCGGCGATCCGCTCTTGAAAGACAAGGCTTACGGCAAAATCCTGTTGGTTTCTCCCGTATCGGGCACAGTAACCGAGGTAAAGAGGGGGGAACGTCGCCACATCGACTACATCAGTATCATCAAGCAACAGGACGACAGTAACGCTGAGAACCGACCCAAGGCATCTTCGCCTGAACAGATCAGACAAGCTATGCTTGAGTCAGGTCTTTGGGCTATGATGCGCCAGCGTCCATACGACATAGTTCCTGATCCTGAAGTGGCTCCACGCGACATTTTCGTCACATCTTTCGATTCTGCCCCGCTGGCTCCTGAAATGCTTGACGCGGAAAATACGAAATGGCTCGAGAAAGGCTTACGTGCGCTTGCCAAACTGACTACGGGGAAAGTTTTCCTTGGAGTGAAAGCCGGATCTTCAATCTCTTCTCAGGCTGCAACTGTGTATGAATTTGAAGGCCCGCATCCCGCCGGAAACGTCGGCACTCAGATTGCCGCAATCAAACCGGTAAACAAGGGTGAGACCGTCTGGACCCTGGATGCTGTCACAGCTGCAAAGATCGGCAAACTTTGTGAGGAGGGTAAGCTCGACTTCTCTGTTTCCGTGGCTCTGACCGGTCCGTTGGTAAAGAATCCGCATATCGTCTCCACTTTCGCCGGAGCCGCCTTGTCAGGCTTGCTTGACGGTCAGCTCAAGTCGGATTCCGACATACGCATCATTTCAGGCAATGTGCTCACCGGCATAAAGACCTCCAAAGATGGATTCCTGCATTATCCTTATCGCCAGATCACTGTCATCGAAGAGGGTAACCATGCCGATGAATTCATGGGATGGGCATCAGTAAGCCCCATGAAATACAGTGTAAAACGCTCGTTCCCGGCTTTCCTTAGAGGTTTGTCTAAGCCTTTCGACTTTGACGCCCGTATAAAGGGAGGACATCGTGCGATGATTCTCAGTGGGGAATATGACAAGGTGTTCCCGTTTGACATCTATCCGGAATATCTGCTGAAGGCTATCATCGCCGGAGATATCGACAGGATGGAGAAACTCGGCATCTATGAAGTGGCTCCGGAAGACTTCGCTCTCCCGGAATTTGTCGACACCTCAAAGATTGAGCTTCAGAAAATAGTGAGAGAGGGACTTGACAATCTGCGCAAGGAACTTTCATGACCGGACTCTACGGTTTGCGTTTCAAAATAATACTCATTACTTCTTAATATCAGATGAAAGGATTAAAGAAAAAAATCGACAGTGTGAAACCACAGTTCGAGAAAGGGGGCAAGTTTGAGAAACTTCACTCCGTGTTCGACGGGTTCTACACATTCCTTTTCACCCCCAACGAGACCTCCGGCTCCGGCGTGCATATCCATGATAGCAACGACTCGAAGCGCACGATGATCATGGTGGTGATAGCCCTTCTCCCCTGCTGTCTTTTCGGCATGTGGAACGTCGGGCTTCAGCATGCGCTTGCCATCGGCGACACCGACCATTCGCTGCTGCATCTATTCTTCTACGGATTCTGGGCAGTGCTTCCCCAGATACTGACAGCCTATATCGTGGGTCTCGGCATTGAGTTTGTCGTGGCTCAGATCCGCGGTCACGAGATTCAGGAAGGGTTCCTCGTCTCCGGCATACTCATCCCGATGATATGCCCCGTGGAGACTCCCTGCTGGATGCTTGCAGTGGCTGTGGCGTTTGCCGTGATTTTCGCTAAAGAAGTATTCGGTGGCACCGGCTACAACTTCCTTAACGTCGCGCTCGTCACCCGTGCATTCCTATTCTTCGCATATCCCTCTCAGATGAGCGGTGACCACGTGTTTGTATCGCTTGGTGAGTCAGCTGCCGTAGATGGTTTCTCCGGTGCAACTCCCCTCGGTCAGCTCGCTTCATCTGCCGGTCAGGCGGAAGTGCTCGGTGTGACAGGCTCTCCCCTATCTTTGGCAGATATGTTCCTCGGTCTTTATCCCGGATCATGGGGTGAGACCTCCACTCTCTGCATCCTTATTGGACTCGCCATACTTCTCGCCACAGGTATCGCCTCTTGGAGAATTATCGTGTCAGGTGTGGTGGGTGCTCTCCTGATGTCGGTGCTGGCAAATAATTTCGCCACTCCGCTCTATCCCGTGACCTACCTCTCACCCGTAGAGCAGCTCTGTCTAGGCGGATTCGCATTTGCAATCGTGTTCATGGCTACTGACCCCGTGACCGCCTGCCGCACAAATATCGGCAAGTATATCTACGGCTTCCTCATCGGTGCGATTGCAATAATAATCAGATGCTACAACACCGGCTATCCCGAGGGTGCGATGCTTGCCGTTCTTCTCATGAACTGCTTCGCTCCGCTCATCGACTACTGCGTGGTGAATGCAAATATCAACCGTCGTCTCAAACGTACTATAGTAAAGAATTAAAATGCTCCTGCAACTATGAATCGACAAAGCAACTTATACACCATCATCTACTCCACCGTGCTCGTGATAGTAGTGGGAGTGGTTCTTTCTGTGGTATATCAGGCACTCCGTCCGCAACAGTTGGAGAATATCGCCAACGACACGAAACGTCAGATCCTTGCATCCGCACGAATCGTGCCACAGGACGGGCAGACCATCGCCGACCTTTATTCCGAGCATATCAAGGATTCCTATATCGTGAATGCAGAGGGTCAGAAGGTGGATTCCAAAGTCAATCCGTTTGACGTGAAAGTATCGCTCGAGGTGAAGAAACCGGCTGAAGAGCGTCTTCTCCCCGTGTTTGAATGTAACACTCCCGACGGTATGAAATATATCGTGCCTGTATACGGTGCCGGTCTTTGGGGTCCGATCTGGGGTTATCTCGCATTTGATGCCAACGGCGACACTATCTACGGAGCTTATTTCGCTCATCAGGGTGAGACTCCGGGTCTGGGTGCCGAGATTGAGAAACCCGCTTTCTCCGGACAGTTTGAAGGCAAGAATATCTTTGCGCCCGGCGGCGACTTCACTTCTGTGGCAGTCGTGAAGACCGGTAAGGAACCTGCCGACCGCGCATGGGTGCACGCCATAAGCGGCGGCACAATCACGAGCCAGGGCGTCCAGGCAATGCTCCTGAACTCACTTGAGCCTTATGCTGCCTTCTTCCGCGAATTGCTCGCTGCCACTCCCGAGACCAACATGACAGCATCAATACGTGCCGATGAAGGCGAATCAAACGTTGAAAAATAAGATTCCCAGATTATGAACGTAAATAAATCTTTACTACCTCTCGTAAATCCTCTTTCGAAAGATAATCCGGTCATTGTCCAGGTGCTGGGAATCTGTTCAGCACTCGCTGTGACCGCAAAGCTGGAGCCTGCTCTCGTCATGACAATATCCGTGACTGCCGTGCTCGCTCTCGCCAACGTGATAATTTCCCTACTCCGCAACACTATCCCGACCTCGATACGAATCATCGTTCAGCTCGTGGTGGTGGCGGCTCTTGTAGTAATCGTCGACCAGGTGCTGAAAGCCTGGAACTATGAGGTGAGCAAGGCGCTCTCCGTGTTCATCGGTCTTATCATCACCAACTGTATCATCATGGGTCGTCTTGAGGCTTTCGCCATGACCAACCGCCCCTGGGCTTCGTTCCTCGACGGCATCGGCAACGGTCTCGGCTATGGCATTATCCTCGTGATCATCGCTTTCTTCCGTGAACTCCTCGGAAGCGGCACTCTCTTCGGTTGCCAGGTGATTCCTCAATGGCTATACGACCATGGCTATCAGAACAACGGCATGATGATTCTCCCGCCGATGGCTCTTATCACTGCGGCTTGTATCATCTGGGTGCATCGCGCACGCAACAAAGATCTTCAGGAATAATTCCTTATCTCTTAAACATCATTATTTGAGTTATCACAAATTGAGTTATGGAAAATTTAAATCTGTTCATTCGGTCGATCTTTGTCGACAATATGATATTTGCCTACTTCCTCGGCATGTGTTCGTTCCTTGCCGTGTCGAAGAACGTCAAGACCGCGTTCGGTCTCGGCGTGGCAGTGAGCTTCGTTCTGATAATCGCACTTCCCGTCACATGGTGTATCAATGAATACATCCTTGTGCCCGGCGCACTCAGCTGGCTCGGTGAGGAATATGCCGACACCGACCTCAGCTTCCTCGGTCTGATAATGTTCATATCCGTGATTGCTGCCCTCGTCCAGATTCTGGAGATGGCTATCGAGAAATATTCTCCCGCACTATATTCATCGCTCGGCATCTTCCTGCCGTTGATTGCAGTGAACTGTGCGATTCTCGGTGCCGTCCTCTTCATGCAGCAGCGTGAATTTACCAACGCATGGACAGCCACTGTCTACGGTGCAGGCTCCGGCATTGGCTGGCTTCTCGCCATCACGTGTCTCGCCGCTATCCGCGAGCGTCTCGCCTACAGCCAGATTCCGGCTCCGCTGCGTGGCATAGGCATCACTTTCATAATCACCGGTCTGATGGGCATCGCTTTCATGAGCTTCCTCGGCATTAAACTCTAACACCGCCTGATTGCTCCGGACGTGTCCGGAACGTTAGGTAACAAACAACTATTTCATTATGTCATTACTTAATATGATCCACTGGAATTCAGTAATCGTGGCGGCGTTGATTTTCTTTGTCATCGTCCTCGTGCTGGTCATGATCCTTCTCACCGCGAAACGCTTTCTCGTGGCGTCGGGCGAAGTGACGATCAATATCAACGACGGCAAAAAGACCGTGAACGCTGCAAGCGGTAAATCCCTACTCGCCACTCTCGCCGACGGAGGTGTGCACCTCTCATCCGCATGTGGTGGTAAAGGTAGCTGCGGACAGTGCAAGGTGCAGGTCACTGAAGGCGGCGGCGACATGCTCCCCACTGAAGCCGTACACTTCACCCGCCGTCAGATCAAAGACCACTGGCGTCTCGGCTGCCAGGTGAAGGTGAAGAACGATATGGATATACATCTTGATGAGGCTGCCCTCGATGTCAAGGAATGGGAATGTGAGGTGATTTCCAACAAGAACGTCGCCACTTTCATCAAGGAGTTTATCGTGCGTCTGCCTGAGGGCGAACACATGAACTTCATCCCGGGTTCTTACGCTCAGATACGAATCCCGAAATATGAGATGACCTACGACGGAGATATCGACAAGAGCCTCATCACCGACGAGTATCTTCCCGCCTGGGAGAAATTCGGGCTCTTCTCGCTCAAGGCGAAGAATACGGAGGAGACCGTTCGTGCCTATTCTATGGCAAACTATCCGGAAGAGGGCGACAGAATCATGCTCACCGTGCGTATCGCCACTCCCCCCTTCAAGCCAAGACCACAGGTCGGCTTCCAGGACGTGCCGTGCGGCATAGCATCATCCTATATCTTCTCTCTGAAACCTGGCGACAAGGTGATGATGAGTGGTCCTTACGGCGACTTCCATCCTATCGTCGACTCCAAGGCTGAGATGATATGGGTAGGTGGTGGTGCCGGTATGGCTCCGCTGCGTGCGCAAATCATGTGGATGACCAAGACCCTTCACACCACCGACCGCAAGATGCACTATTTCTACGGTGCCCGTGCGCTCAACGAGGTGTTCTATCTTGACGACTTCCTACAGCTTGAGAAGGATTTCCCCAACTTCAAGTTCCACCTCGCGCTTGACCGTCCGGACCCAGCAGCTGACGCTGCTGGCGTGAAATATACTGCCGGATTCGTGCATCAGGTGATGTATGAGACCTATCTGAAGGATCATGAGGCTCCCGAGGATATCGAATACTACATGTGCGGTCCCGGTCCGATGAGCAACGCTGTCAACAACATGCTCTACAACCTCGGCGTGGAGCCTGAGTCTATCCATTACGATAACTTCGGAGGCTGACAATCTGACAGTCTGACGATCGCGCTGAAGCAATCAGCTTGCGCAAACGGTCAAATCATACAAACATTACATCTTATGGGTGGAAATCTGCAAATATATTTGGAGATTTCCACCCATATCATTATCTTTGCACGGTCAATTCCGCTAATGCGGCATTGTTTTTACTTTCAATTCACCAACACGTAAACACTCTTACATCATGGAGAGAGACAACGAAATCTTTGACATTATTGACCGTGAACATCTTCGTCAGCGTCGCGGCATCGAGCTTATCGCCAGTGAGAACTTCGTCAGCGACGAGGTGATGCGTGCCATGGGATCATGCCTTACCAACAAATATGCCGAAGGATATCCCGGACATCGTTACTACGGCGGATGTCAGATCGTAGATGAAGCCGAGACCATCGCTATCGAGCGTGCCAAAAAGCTTTTCGGAGCTGAATGGGCAAACGTGCAGCCTCATAGCGGAGCACAGGCAAACATGGCGGTATTCATGGCGTGCCTGCAACCGGGCGACACTTTCATGGGCATGGATCTCAGCCACGGCGGACATCTCAGCCATGGCAGCCCCGTCAATTTTTCCGGTCTGCACTTCAATCCCATCAGCTACACAGTATGCGCCGATACCGGTAGAGTAAACTATGAGGAGATGGAAGAGAAAGCTCGCGCCATGCGTCCGAAGCTGATAATTGCCGGAGGCAGTGCATATAGCCGCGAATGGGACTACGCACGTATCCGCAAGCTCGCCGACGAAATCGGAGCGATCTTCATGGTCGATATGGCACACCCCGCAGGTCTTATCGCCGCAGGTCTGCTTGAGAACCCCGTGAAGCACGCCCATATCGTCACAACCACCACCCACAAGACTCTCCGTGGTCCGCGAGGCGGTCTTATCCTAATGGGTAAGGATTTCGACAATCCCTGGGGTAAGAAGACTCCCAAGGGAGAAATCAAGAAAATGTCCGCTCTTCTCGACTCTGCCGTCTTCCCCGGCGTACAGGGTGGTCCGCTCGAGCACGTGATTGCCGCGAAGGCTGTGGCTTTCGGTGAGGCTCTTCAGCCAAGCTGGAAAGAATATGCCATCCAGATAAGAAAGAATGCCGACGCACTCGCCGACGCGCTCATCAGACGTGGATACAAGATCATTTCTGACGGAACTGACAACCACTGCATGCTCGTAGACCTGCGTCCCAAGTTCCCTGAGATGAGCGGCAAGAAGGCAGAACGCGTGCTCGTGGAGGCCGACATAACCGCCAATAAGAACATGGTGCCTTACGACAGCCGCTCTCCATTCCTCACTTCCGGATTGAGATTCGGAACTGCCGCAATCACCACACGCGGTGCGAAGGAGGATCTTATGGAGACCATCGCCGAGCTTATCGACAAGGTGCTATCCAATGCCGACGATCCGAAAGTGATTGCCGATGTGCGTCGTGAGGTAAACGAGATGATGAACGACTATCCGATGTTTGCTTGGTAAAATCCGACGTCATACGCAATATGTATAATAAAGAGGGACGCCAGACGCGTTCCTCTTTTTTTACTTTTTATTTTGCATTTATCATACTTCGGCATTATCTTTGCATTGAAGTTTAGACAACTTCATATCGTAAAGGTTTTATAAGAAAATGAACTTCTCTGAAATCAAATTCCCTCCCGCTCTCTTCATTACCGGCATCGGCACGGATGTCGGCAAAAGTTTCGTGACAGGATGGCTGGCGCGTGAAATGAACTCTGTCGGAATTTCCTGCATAACTCAGAAAATGATACAGACCGGCAACATCGGGAAAAGTGAGGATATCGACCGGCACCGATCCATAATGCGGAGCGGATATCTCCCGGAGGATCTTTCCGGAATCACCGCCCCTCAGATATTCTCTTATCCGGCATCTCCTCATCTTGCCGCAGAGATCGACCATCGGCAGATCGACCTTGACGCCATATCAAATGCCACCGACACACTGCGGCAACGCTACAGCCATGTTCTCGTGGAAGGCGCTGGCGGACTGATGGTGCCTCTTATCGGGAATTACCTCACAGCCGACTATATCGCTGACCATAGGCTGCCTGTAGTCGTGGCTGTCACCGGGCAACTCGGCTCAATCAACCATGCCCTGCTGACGTTTAAGACCCTCCCGTCTTATGGCATCGAAATTTTTGCCGTGGTATATAATCCTTTCTTCGACAAGGATCAGACTATTTGTGCCGACACCAGGAAATATCTGCGCAATTGGCTCGCTTCATTCAGTCCGGAGACAATCTGGATGGAGATGCCTGTCATAACAGATGAATGATGCATTTTTTCAACACTATTACCAATATGATGTGAAAACCATAACCAAAGAAATGAATCTATCTAACCAACAAAATAAAATAATATCTATATCAAAACGACAGCTTTCTGATATGCCGGCAATGCAATTCCCGGGTACGACTCACGTGATTGATTCTTCTGAGGATATTACGGGAGCAATTGAGATCTTGAGGAAATCTGACGTGATTGGATTTGATACCGAGACCAGACCAAGCTTCAGGAAAGGACAGGTCAATACCGTGTCGCTCCTGCAGCTGTCCACCCGCGATGATGCATTCCTTTTCCGGATTAACCACACCGGAATCTCACCCATCATTACAGATCTGCTTGAGGATCCGTCAATTCTTAAAATCGGGGTGTCTATTCATGATGATTTCCACAATCTGAATAAACTTACCCATATATCTCCACAAGGCTTTATCGATCTACAGAACTACGTGAAGCAATTCCGTATTGCCGATAATAGCCTGTCAAGGATATATGCCATCCTTTTCGGCAAACGCATCTCAAAAGGTCAACGGCTCACCAATTGGGAAGCGGAGCAGCTCTCGTCAGCCCAGCAATCGTATGCGGCCCTCGATGCAATGGCTTGCGTGCACATCTACGACTATCTCTCTGCCGGAAACTTCAATCCCGATGAATCGCCATATCTCATGGAGATTTCCGATGATAACGTACTGGCTGAGAAAACATCCGATAATCCCGCATAGAAATGAAACTCAAAAGATACCAGATAGTACCTCTTCTTCTTGCAGCCTACGCGATATTCATGACCATATATTTCGGTCTTGACCTGTTGCGTTCAGGACAGTCTCTCCGTTTCTATTCCACACTCTCAGCTGAGACAATCGTAATTATCCTCGCCTACTTCTTCCTGCGGAAAAAGGATAGGAACCGACGGAAATAAGCCTCCGTTTCATAGAAAAGAAAGTTAACAACAGATAAGCGCACGAACATAAATGCGATCGCATTTATGTTCGTGCGCTTATCTG
>NZ_SRYB01000003.1:0-215813 GCF_004793975.1 Lepagella muris | reverse complement strand
CGGACAGTTTGATGTCACCTGCAACTGTAATCTTACGGGTTGCATTCGTGTCGCCGTCGCTCCACTTAACGAAGCGGTACTTCGGATCAGCGGTTGCGGTGAACTCGATCTCAGTGCCGTCAAGGTACTGACCGTTCTTGAAGTCCACATTACCACCGTTTCCGGCTGTAATATCTACAGTATAATATTTGGTGTAGGTTGCGTTTACGGTAACGTCCTTGGCAGGCATTGTCTCGGGGAGACCCTCCCAGCTTGCGAACTCGTAGCCATCCTTCTCAGGTCCATCCTCGGCTACAATCTTGGCTCCAGCCTCAACATCAACTGTCTTGTAAACCTCACCGTCCAACATGTAGGTGAGGGTGAAGATGTACTGCTCGAACTCGGCGGACAGCTTGATGTCACCTGCAACAGTCATCTTACGGGTTGCATTCGTGTCGCCATCGCTCCACTTAACGAAGCGGTACTTCCCTTCTGCGGTCGCGGTGAACTCGATCTCAGTGCCGTCAAGGTACTGACCGTTCTTGAAGTCCACCTTACCACCGTTTCCGGCTGTAATATCTACAGTATAATATTTGGTGTAGGTTGCGTTTACGGTAACGTCCTTGGCAGGCATTGTCTCGGGGAGACCCTCCCAACCTGCGAACTCATACCCCTCTTTCACGGGTCCTGCCTTTGCCTCAATCTTGGCTCCTGCCTCAACATCCTCTGTATCGTAGACCTCACCGTCCACCATGTAGGTAATTGTAAAGACATTCTGCTCAAACTTAGCAGAAAGGTCGATGTTTCCGGCAACAGTAATCTTTCGAGGATTATCCTTAACGCCATCACTCCATTCCACGAAACGGAACTTCTCGCCAGCGGTTGCAGTAACCGTGATTTCATCACCTTCAAGATAACCCCCTTCCTTAGCCTCAAAGTCAACAGAACCACCCTCTCCGGCTGTGATTGCAACTGCAAAGTATTGTAGGAAGAGAGCGTTTACTGTAATATCCTCAGCAGGCATTGTCTCGGGAAGACCTTCCCAGCCATTAAACTTGAAGCCCTCTTTCACAGGATCCTCAACTGCAGGGATTGCTGTACCCTTCTCAACTTTCGCAGTCTTGTAATCCTTACCTTCTACCTTATAAGTGATAGTATAGAGATACTGCTCAAACTCGGCTACCAAGTCAATATTGCTGTTGACTGAGATTGTACGGGTAGCTTCTGTAACGCCGTCGCTCCACTTCACGAAACGGAACTTATCGTCAGCGGCAGTAGCAGTAACCGTGATTTCATCACCATCAAGATAACCCTCTTCCTTAGCTTCAAAGTTTACGGTACCACCCTCTCCGGCAGAGATATTCACTTTAAAATATTGGAGGAACAACGCATTTACCGTCACGTCATTCGCAGGCATTGTCTCAGGAAGACCATCCCAGCCGTTGAACTTAAAGCCCTCTTTCACAGGATCCTCAACCGCAGGGATTTCGGCACCTACCTCCAGGTCAAACGAATTGTACTCTTTGCCTTCCACCATATATTTAAGCATAAATATATTCTGCTCAAACTCGGCTGTGATATTCAGGTCGCCATCGACTACAATATTACGTTCCTGATTAGTGTCGCCGTCGCTCCACTTCACGAAACGGAACTTCAGATCCGGATTGGCAACAGCAGTGAGCTCGGTGCCTTCAGCATATCTGCCGTTCTCAAAACTTACAGAACCGCCATCAGCCGCACTGACCTCAACATTAAAATATCTGTTCACAACCAATTTGTAGGGATCAGAGGGAAGACCGATAGCCTTATCAGCTTCAAAAGCCATCGACACGCCTTCAATGACAGCATCATCCGTGCTGCCCTTCTTCCTCAGCTTAAAAGTAACTGTTTCCCCATTTGCCTCATTGCTGCGGATACGCATGTAGAGACAATCATTGGCATTGGGCAGAATCTCAGAGACACCTCTGCATTCATCGCCCACAAATGCAGCCACCTCATAATCAGAGGCAGCATCCCACGCAGCGGGATTTCCAAACGAGAGTTCAAAATAGAGACTCATGTCGTAACGATAATCGGCAGGATTGACAGTCCACGCGGAAGCGAAAGCTCCCTTCAACGAGCAGACCGCCACTACAAGCACAATCAGCATCACAAACGGATTTCTAATTGTTTTCTTCATTGGTGATTAACAATTTTTAATACTTATTAATAATTTAGGTTAGTTTAATCTTTGTAAAAAATGCACACAATAACCTCTCCGTGCCAATCGACACGGATACACGTCCCCGTAAAATTGCATGCCACGACTTTTTCTACAGCTTCCATCATTTCATAACGAAATCATGATTTTTGCAATTATTTTGTATTAAATATGTTAATAATGAAATTAAAATACGGCACATTTCTACCTATTGCCACCGACAAATTTAATTTCAATATTTAATTTACCCTTTAGTCTGCAAAGTTAACATTTTTTTGATAAATAAAAACAATCATGGCGACTGCCGTAAACCTTTCCTTACCTCTGACCTCCCCGTTTCACATAGCGGATAAAGCTATAATGCCTCCGTGTTTTAAGGTAATCCAAATCATCCTGACATGCGTATGCCTCACGCTCAAACGAGATGTTGAAATATGCTTTCAGCGAAGATCCATATTGGAAAAGACGGAATACCCATTCAATAACATACAGAATATAGAACGGAATGTAGCCGAGCTCCTTTATCTGGGCTGTATGAATCAATTCATGATTGATTATAAACTTATTACATGGTCCCTTTGCAAACAAAACCCCGAAAAGATTGATCACATACATGCCGCGTCCGAAAGGTATGATTTTGTTATAAATTATCTTCATCTTTACATTTCAAAGAATCAAGAATTCAAAGAATCAAGAATGATTAGTAATCTCCAAAAAATAATTGACAAAGTTAATTATTTTTTGATTAACTTTGCAGTATGTCACAGGAAAATTCAAACACAAAGGAGAGACAACGCACGGATTTGCGTGTGCCTCGCAGATATATCGTCTATATCCACAACGATGATTTCACCACCATGGAATTTGTAGTGATGATCCTCACCACAATCTTCCATAAAAGCCAAGCAGAAGCAGAAAGCCTCATGCTCCAAGTGCATCATTCTGACAAGGCACCTGTAGGGTGCTACAGCTACGACATCGCACTCACGAAAGCCGGACAAGCCACAAACCTCGCTCGAGAGCAAGGTTTCCCGCTGCGACTAACGATAGTGGCGGAATAACCATAGCAAGCTATAAGGAACTCATTTAAGACCACTTCTAAATCTCGTATGGAAAATCAAATATATTACTCTCAGAAGCTTGAGACAAGCTTAGACATGATGTTTGACATTGTGGAGGAGAAGAGGAATGAATATGCCACACCCGAACATTTTCTTATGTCGCTCTGCCATCAGATGCAATTCAGAAAAGCAATCAAAGACTGCGGCGGCAAAATGATACGGCTCATGAACAACATTCAGGCATATCTCAATATCCTTGACAAGATACCGGAAGGAGAAGATACGACTAATGCAATCTCAGCACAACTGAAACAGATGCTTGAAATGGCATCAACATCCGCCATCAATGCCGCAAAAAATATAATCGAGGTGCCCCACGTAATCAAGGCATTGCTTGAGCTTCCGGAATCACATGCCCGCTATCTGCTGCTGAACGAGGTTGACGGCGATGAGGCAACCCTGATGTGCAACATCGTCGATAATTATAATACCGCCGATTCCTATCTCATGCAAGATGATTTCATGGACGACGATTGGCTTGAATCGGAAGAGTTGCCCGACAACGACGGTATGCAATGGAAGAGATTCGTGGTCTGCATGAACGACAACACCGAGCAACGCAACCCGCTTGTCGGCAGGGAGACGGAACTGGAGAATACGATACGCGTGCTTTGCCGTAAGGATAAGAACAACGTGCTGCATATCGGGGAGCCGGGCGTGGGCAAAACCGCCCTCGTGTATGGTCTTGCCGCCCTGATAAACAAGGGAGACGTGCCCGACTCGCTCAAGGACTCAAAGATATATCAGCTTGAGATAGGCACCCTTCTCGCCGGCACACAGTTCAGAGGGGATTTTGAGAAACGTCTCAAATTGATAATGGACGGGATAAGCCGCGAGGAGAATCCAATCATATACATCGATGAGATACATGGTCTTGTAGGCGCGGGCGCAACCGGAGAAGGCGCGATGGACGCATCCAATATGCTGAAGCCGTATCTCGAGACAGGCAAGATACGTTTCATCGGATCAACCACATACGATGAATACAAACGTCATTTCGCAAAGAGCAAGGGACTCGTCAGAAGATTCCGGCAAATCGACATACCGGAACCATCCATACAGGAGACCATCTCTATAATCAGCAAACTGAAGGGGAACTATGAGAATTTCCATGGTGTCATTCTCCCCGACAAGACAATAGAGTTTGCCGTAACCTCCGCAGCCCGTCATCTCTCTGACCGCTTCCTGCCCGACAAGGCAATCGACCTTATCGATGAGGCGGGGGCATATCGCCGCATACATCCCCTGCCTTCCGGAGAACAGACCGTGGATGTCGATCTCATTGCCGAGGTGCTTTCCAAGATATGCAAGGTAGACTCCATATCCATCAAGGAGGACGACACGAGCCGTCTTGAATCGCTTGAGCCTCGGATCCTTTCCAAGATATTCGGGCAGGACAAGGCGGTGAAGAGCGTCACGGAGGCAGTACAGATGTCGAAGGCAGGGCTGACAGAGGATTCGAAGCCCCTTGCCTCCCTGCTGTTTGTCGGACCTACCGGCGTGGGAAAGACGGAGGTGGCACGCGTGCTTGCCCAGGAATTAGGCATAGAGCTGATACGTTTTGACATGAGCGAATTTGCAGAGAAACACGCCGTGGCAAAGCTCATCGGTTCGCCGGCAGGTTATGTGGGATATGAGGATGGAGGACAACTCACTGATGCCATACGCAAATCCCCCAACTGCGTCCTTCTCCTCGACGAGATAGAGAAGGCGCATCCCGACATCTACAACATCCTCCTGCAAGTGATGGACTACGCACGTCTCACCGACAATAAGGGGAATCATGCGGATTTCAGAAACGTGATATTGATAATGACCTCCAATGCCGGCGCACAGTATGCCTCACAAGCAAAAGTGGGATTCGGCAACACCACGTCATCCGGCGAAGCAATGATGCGCCAGGTGAAGAGATCTTTCAAGCCCGAATTCATCAACCGCCTATCCGCCACCATAGTATTCAACGACATGACACGCGATATGGCGTCGCGCATCCTTGACAAGAAACTTGACATGCTGCGCCGTCAGCTCAGCAATAAGAATGTGGAGCTTATCCTCTCCGACGAAGCCCACCAATATCTCCTCTCGGAAGGATTCACGCCCGAATATGGAGCCAGGGAAATAGACAGGGTAATCACTAACCGTCTGAAACCTATCCTTATGAGGGAGATATTGTTCGGGGAATTGAGAGAGGGCGGCAAAGCGGAAATCATACTCTCCGACAATGGTCTCATGATGAAACAGAATATTAAATAATTTAAGGTTTAATGTTTATGGTTTATGATCATTAAATTTTGTATAATGAAAAAATTCGTGGATTTTCGTGAATCTTAAACCTTAAACTATAAACGTTAAACCACTGAAGTGCAGCTTGCGAAACTTCAGTTAAATAAACTTTCAATTTATGACCTTGATAAATTCTATAAAAGAATCACTTGAAGGCGTGATTAACGGACCCTTCAGTTCCCAAATAATCACGCTTATTCTCCTCTTCTCGTTAGGCTTGCTCGCAGTTGCAGCCTATTATATCGCGAAGATGATATTGAACGTACTGGAGAAAGTAATACTTCGGAGCCCGACAGAATGGGACGACGACATGTTTAATCCGTCGTTCATGAAGGCGGTATCGCAATTGGCACCCGCAATAGTGGTGTCGTGGCTTCTTCCGGAATTCTTCTCCGACACGCCGGATTCAGTCAGATGGGTAGACACTCTCACGTCATTCTATATCCTTTGGGCTCTCGTGAGAATCATTGTCATACTCTTCAACAACCTTTACCTCGCTTTCCTAAAGCGTGAAAAGCTGAGGCCATACGCAGTAAAGGGCATATTCCAGATGTTCAAGCTTATAGTAATCGGAGTAGGCGTGATAATAGCCATAAGCATACTGGTGAACAAGACCCCAATAGCCATAATCACTGCGTTGGGTGCGTCTGCCGCAGTCCTGATGTTGTTATTCAAAGACACCATCATGGGGCTTGTAGCCAGCATCCAGCTGACCGCCAACAATATGCTCAAACGTGGAGACTGGATCTCCATGCCAAACCGCGACCTCAACGGAGAAGTGCTCGATGTGACACTCACCACCGTCAAGGTGCGCAATTGGGACAACACCGTAACTACAGTGCCGCCATATTCCCTCGTCACGGAATCGTTTCGCAACTATCATCCGATGCAGGTGTCGGGCGGCCGACGGGTGGATAGAGCCATTTACGTTGACATGAATACCGTGCGTTTCCTCTCTGCCGAAGAGATCGACAGGCTGAAAGAGGAGGGTTTTGTAGAGAAGGGAAGCCATACACATGGGAAGGTGGTCAACCTGCGCCTACTGCGTGACTATATCGAATCGTATCTGCGTAGCCGTGATGATGTAAACCAGGAAATGACCCTCATGGTGCGTCAGCTACCCCCAACAAATTCAGGACTCCCCATACAGTTGTATTTCTTCACCGGCACGACGGAATGGGTGAAACACGAGCATGTCATGGCAGATATCTTCGACCATGTGTATGCCACAATCAACGCGTTTGGACTCAACATATTCCAGACTCCGGCTGGCACTGACCTCAAGAATCTCCGTATCCCCTCCCCTCAACCATAAACCACACTCCATAAAACCATTCCACACATAGCTATGATATTTGCACTTGACGAGGAGATAGCGTTTCCAGACCCACGTCTCGGCGAACCCGACGGTCTTTTCGCAGTAGGCGGCGATCTCTCCACCGACCGCCTGCTGCTTGCCTACAGCTACGGCATCTTCCCCTGGTATTCCTTCCGCGACAGCGACGAGCCGATGTGGTACTGCCCCATGGATCGTTTCGTAATCTTCCCGGAGGAGATACATATCTCCCACTCCATGCGTACGCTCATCAACAAACGACGATACCGCCTCAGCATAAACGAGGATTTTGATGGCGTCATCTCCCAATGCAGCAAGCTCCGCATAGAGCATGAGGGGGCATGGCTTGGGGAGCACATCATAGAGGCATATACAGAGCTCCACCATCAAGGTTTTGCAGCAAGCGTGGAGGCATGGGACGGCGATAGGCTTGTGGGCGGACTTTACGGAGTCAGCATCGGCAACTCCTTCTTCGGGGAGAGCATGTTCTCGCTCGTGCCGAGTGCAAGCAAACTCGCCCTCATCCACCTGGCGACCGTAATGGCAGACAATGGAGGGAGGCTGATCGACTGCCAGTTTGAGACACCGCATCTCAAGAGCATGGGCGGACGCTACATCCCCTATTCCGAATATCTCGAGATAATAATGCAACCGCTGGATGGGAACGGTAATTCCAACTGATAATTCCGACCGGTAAATTCAACTGACATTTTCAGATAAATTCAGATAATTTCATTTAAAATCGACAGGTCAAAATTTCGGATAACGGGATTTTTTTTGTAACTTTGCAAGAGGGCATGCATAGCCACGCCCGACAGGTAAAAACATTCATTTGACCACATGGCAGAGAACAACGACCTTTTCCAATTCGACAATTTCTCCGGCGTAGAAGACCGGACTCCAGAAGCAGACATACAGACAGAAGAGATCACGGCATCTATCTCAGAGAATGACGCCGTTGATAACGAAGAACCCCACAACACAGATGCGGGGTCATATAATGACGACGCTATCCAACATCTCGACTGGAACGAGCATATCCGCCGGCGTCCGGGCATGTATATCGGTAAACTTGGCGACGGCAGTCATGCCGAAGACGGCATATACGTGCTCATAAAGGAGGTGGTTGACAACTCTATTGACGAGTTCAACATGGGTGCCGGAAAACGTATAGACATCACCCTTACCGACGAGGGAGAGGTGACAATACGCGACTACGGACGTGGCATACCACTCGGCAAGGTGAGGGAAGTGGCATCCGAGATCAATACCGGCGGCAAATTCGACGACAAGAACTTCAAGAAATCAGTCGGACTGAATGGCGTCGGACTTAAAGCCGTCAACGCCCTCTCCACATTCTGCGACGTGGCAAGCGTGCGCGACGGAAAGAAAGTGACCGTTAATTTTGAGAAAGGCAACGTGGTGAGTCAGACCCAACCGGAAAACACCCGACAGCCTAACGGCACAATGGTGCATTTCCGTCCGGACAACACCCTTTTCCGCGACTATAAGTTCCGCATGGAATTTGTGGAGACAATGGTCAACAACTACACCTATCTCAACGCCGGGCTACAGATTTTCTTCAACGGGAAACGATATCTCTCGCGCCATGGTCTTCTCGATCTCCTGAAAGAGAACATGACCTCCGCCCCACTCTATCCCATCATACATCTTCAGGGAGAGGATATCGAAGTGGTGCTGACCCACACCGACCAATACGGCGAGGAATATTATTCATTCGTCAACGGACAGCATACCACCCAAGGCGGCACCCACCTCTCGGCATTCCGTGAGCACGTGAGCCGCACCATAAAGGAATTCTCAGGCAAGGGATATGAATTTTCCGACATCCGCAACGGCATGGTAGCGGCAGTCAGCGTCCGCATTCAGGAGCCGGTGTTTGAAAGCCAGACAAAGACAAAACTCGGCAGCAAGGAGATTGCGCCCGACAGCAGTATAACCGTCAACAAATTCATAGGCGACTTCCTTAAAAAAGAGCTTGACGACTATCTCCACAAGCATCAGGACGTAGCAGACGCCATGCTAAAGAAGATAGCATCCAGCGAGAAGGAGCGTAAGGCAATGGCTGGTGTGGCGAAGCTTGCCCGTGAGAAGGCCAAGAAAGTGAGCCTCCACAACAGGAAGCTGCGCGATTGCCGCATTCACTACAACGACACGGTGAAACAGAACGCCAAGACAGAAGACCGTCGTGAACTCTCGTCAATTTTCATCACCGAGGGCGACTCCGCATCCGGCACCATCACGAAAGTGAGAAACGCCGAGACCCAGGCGGTATTCTCTCTCCGTGGTAAGCCACTCAATTCCTACGGCATGACGCAGGAGATCGTGTATAAGAACGATGAGTTCAATCTTCTTCAGGCAGCCCTCAACATAGAGGAGGGTATCGAGGGACTGCGCTACAACAAGGTGATAATTGCCACTGATGCCGATGTTGACGGGATGCATATCCGTCTGCTCGTCATAACCTTCTTCCTGATGTTCTTCCCCGATCTCGTGAAAAAGGGGCATGTCTTCATTCTCCAGACCCCCCTCTTCCGCGTCAGGGACAAGAATGCCACACGCCGCAACAAATCAAGAAAACGGTCCAAATCCAAGGGTGACGACAGTGGCGACCGCGACACATACTATTGCTACACCGACGAGGAACGGGAAGCCGCCATAGCCAAATTCGGCAACAATGCCGAGATCACACGATTCAAAGGTCTTGGCGAGATCAACGATGTGGAGTTTGCCGAGTTCATCGGTCCCGACATGCGTCTTGACCCGGTGACCCTGAAAAAGGATGACACCGTAGACAAGCTCCTCGAATTCTATATGGGTAAAAACACTATGGAACGTCAGAATTTCATCATCGATAATCTCGTGGTGGAGGATGATTCAGAAATTTAAATAAGTTTAGCACTCTCAATTAATCTTTTTCCCCTTTAGAATGTCATTATAATGAAAGCACTTTTTGCAGGTAGTTTCGATCCGTTCACGATAGGTCATCAGTCTATCGTGGAGCGCGGATTGAAAATATTCGACAAATTGATAATCGCAGTCGGCTATAACGAACACAAGCCCGGAGAATGGACTGCCGGACAACGAGAGAAGGCAATATCCGCACTCTATCAAGGCGACCCCAGGATAGACGTGGCAACCTATACGGGGCTTACCGTTGATTTCGCACGCCACTGCGGTGCGGATGTGCTGCTTCGGGGAGTCAGAAGTATGGCAGATTTCGAATATGAGAGAAATATCGCCGACACCAACCGTGCGATAGCGGGTATGGAGACGGTGATTCTCATTGCAAAACCCGAGTTCTCGTTCGTGTCAAGTTCCATCGTCAGGGAACTTATGCACAACGGACATGACGTAAGAAAATATATAGCCGGCGACTTTCCTCTTCCGTGATTGTCGGCGGCAACCCAAAATAAGGCGGCATCGACAGACCGTGCCTTATCTGAATTATAAAAATTATGAGAAAACCATTAATACTACTTGGAGCCGGTGCGCTCCTTTGCGCTGCAGGCCTGGCAAACGCCCAGTCTTATATCAACCAGAATCAGAAACTGAGAATGGCTGAGGCAGCCATTTCGCAATTCTATGTCGACACCGTCAATGAGAATAAGCTTGTAGAGGATGCGATAAAGGCAATGCTCGAAGGGCTTGACCCTCATTCACAATATTCCAATCCGGAAGAGACCCGCGAACTCAACGAGCCACTGACAGGCAACTTCAGCGGCATAGGCATATCCTTCAATATGAATCAGGACACACTCTACGTCATACAGACCGTAAGCGGAGGTCCGTCAGAGAGGGTGGGGATCCTTGCCGGCGACCGTATCATTGAGGTCAACGACACGGTCATAGCTGGCGTGGGGATGAAAAACAATCAGATCATGAAGCGACTGCGCGGTCCCAAGGGAACAGACGTAGACGTGAAGGTGCTGCGCCAGCAGGGTGGCAAGCCAGAGGAGATAAACTTCACCATCACTCGAGCCGACATACCGATCTATAGCGTAGACGCTGCCTACATGGTTGACCCCAAGACCGGCTATATCCGTATAAACCGTTTTGCAGCCGAGACTGCCAAGGAGGTTGCGAATGCCATTTCCGATCTCAAGAAGCAGGGCATGGATCGCCTTATCCTTGACCTCGTTGACAACGGCGGCGGCTATCTTAATGCTGCCGTGGATATGCTCGGCGAACTTATTGAACCGGACAAGCTCGTGGTATATACGGAAGGTACCAACTCTTCCCGTCAGAACCATACCACACGCCCTTCAGGCAAGAAACCTCTGTTTTCCGACGGGCGTCTCGTAGTGATGACCAACCAATATTCTGCTTCCGCTTCCGAGATTACCTCGGGAGCTATCCAAGACTGGGACCGCGGACTGGTGGTGGGACGGCGCACTTTTGGCAAGGGACTCGTGCAACGACCAATCCCCTTCCCCGACGGCTCGATGATACGCCTTACCGTGGCTCACTACTATACCCCTACCGGACGCGACATACAGAAGCCATATACCAAGGGGGATCAGAAAGCCTATCATGAGGATATGCTCGAACGCTTCAACCACGGAGAGCTGATGCATGCCGACTCAATAAAATATATCGACTCGCTGAAAGTGGAGACTCTCAAGCTCCATCGCCCCATCTACGGCGGAGGAGGCATATATCCCGATAAATTCGTGCCGCTCGATACTACGGAATTCACAAAATACTACCGCAACGTTGTGGCAAAGGGTCTTATCAACAGATACGTGATAAACTACGTTGATAAGAACCGTGCGGATATAAAACGTAAATTCAAGAACGACGATGCCTTCGTGAAAGGATTTGCCGTCACCCCGGCAATGCTCGCAGAGCTTGACGAGTCGGCAAAGAAAGAGGGCATTGAATATAACGCGGAGGAAGCCGCCACCAGTGCTCCCCTCTTCTCCATGATAATAAAAGCTCTTATCGGTAGAGATATCTACGATAACGCCACATATTTCAAGGTTTATAATCTTCATGATCCGATATTCCGCGAGGCTCTGGAGCTTATAAACTCGTCCGAATACGACCGTCTGCTCTCCACGGAAGCTGCACGGAAGTAATAATGTCCCTCGTATGCCGGTCATGTCTTGATGACGCATCGGCATACGGTTTCCTTTTTTATTCCGCTATTTTCATCTTTTCTATTTCATAACGAATCTAACCGGACTGATATGAAACTCCCTATTTTAGTGACATCCGCTCTCTCCCTTATTGCGACGAACGCAGCTGTGGCCCAAGCGAAGCCACAGAAGAATCTTGAGTTCCGTCGTATCGTGGCAATGCATGATTCTCTTATAAAAGCGCAGAAAGCGGCAGAAATAATCCCCCCTCTTGATTCCGCCTTGACGGTGGTGAGAGACGTGGATGAAATCATAGCTTCTCTTGATATGCCGGAATTGGCGACAACCCCTATCAATAAGGCTATGGCACCATGGGTATTTATCGGATATCGGCATCTGAAAAAAAAGGAGATGGATACAAAACTTCCGGTATGGGTGCCCGGGACAAAGGTGCTCACCAACGACTCTATTGACAACGAAACGTCTGACATCCGCTATGACGACTCCTATATAATATCCTCCATACTGGATATGCCGGAGGATGAGGTAAGTGAATCGGACTCTATTGATATTGCAAATATCGGAGAACCTACACCCGACTATTCACTGCTTACAGGCGATCCCACCCCGAAATGGATGCGCAACACGCTGAACCTATATCGCATACAGGAGGATTTCATGTATGACCTCATGGTGACAGAGCCGGAACATATAGAATACTCCTACTGGGGACTCCCCGTCCCACCACGCCTGCGTGAGGACGACGTGACTTTCGCAGGATATATAAAGCGACTTGAACTGCCGGAAGTAGACACTGAAAAGGCTATCCTTCCAGAAGAGGTGTTACGAAGAAAACATTGGCTACATAATTTCGGATCCTCCCTGCATTTCTCACAGGCGTTCATATCAAAAAACTGGTATCAGGGTGGCAATAACCATCTCTCTCTCCTTTTCAATATCTATTGGAACGTACAGTTGAACCAGGTATATCATCCGAATCTGCTTCTTCAGAGTGCCCTATCCTACAAGATAGGTCTGAACTCCACGCCGCAAGATGAGGTGCATGCATACTCTATTTCGGAAGACATTCTGCAATACAACCTCAACTCCGGTCTGAAAGCTTTCCAAAAATGGTTCTATTCGCTCAACCTTCAGTTTAAGACACAGATTCTCCGCAACTACGAAAACAACTCAATGAAGCGCAAGTCTTCGTTCCTCTCTCCGGGCGACTTCAACCTCGGTCTCGGTATGGCATACTCCCACCAGAACAAGAAGAAAACGCTACAGCTGACCGCAACCATCTCTCCACTCTCTTACAACCTCAAGACCTGTATCTCCGATAAGATTGACCACGGGCAATTCAACATCGAGCCTGACCGCAAGACAAGAAGCGATATCGGTAGCAACGGCGAGTTCAACATGACATGGCAGGTGACACACAACATCAACTACCGCACCCGCGTGTTCCTCTTCACCGATTATGACTACTTCCTCGCCGATTGGGAGAATACCGTCAATTTCTCCATCAACAAATTCCTGTCAACCCAAATATATCTGCATCTGCGCCACGACACATCGTCAGATATGTCAACCTCGTGGAAGCATTTCATGATGAGGGAGGTGCTCAGCTTCGGTCTGACCTATACATTCTCTTCAAAACCATGATTCTATTCACAAGTAAACCTCTCTCCATATCATGATTAGATCCATCACTGATACCCGACGCACAACGGCATGCATGGCATTGCTCTCGTTATGCGTCGGACTTTATTTATCAAATGCCCGCGCGTCATCACCCATAGCTTTCGACGTAGACCGGGCAATCGGGATTTGCGATTCCTCCGCACTCGATAATCTGGAAGGAATCTGGATATATCCTGACGACAACGTGACCGTCACCGTATTCCGCAATGATTCCAGGCAACAATATTCATTGCCGGAATATGACATTACCGTGGTACACTCCCCCGACTGTTCTCTCTCGCCGGGTGAGCGTATCGGTCGTATTTCCGCAACTCACGATGTGCGCCGATTTGATGTGGAATTATACACCGAGCGCAAGGGACTCTCTTTCATGAAACCGAAAAACTGTAGTGGTACCCTGTCATCGGAAGGCGATATGCTGACCTTACGTCATGATGCACCGCGATTCCGTCTTCGTCTGAACCTCAATCCCACCACACTGCTGCCACGTCTTTGGAAGAGTATGCTGCGAATCAGCGGCTCCACACGCGACGGCAATGACAACAGCACGAGCGGCATGATAAAGATCTACCCGTCGTATGACGGCAACGGCTCATCTCGTCTTCAACCACGATACCTGTAGAATGAAACTCCTGATATTCATAATTACATTGCCTCTTCTTCTCCTCGCCTCGCACGATGTGGAGGCAAGGAAGATACGTCAGTCTCTGAAAGTGACTACCATGAAGGAAGCAAAGGGGAAGAGCGGGACGAAAAAGGATAACGACACGGTAAAAGGGAACGATAACTATCCTTCAATAGAAATCTCTCTCAATTACTCAGACTCCATACAATTCACTCTTGACGGCAAAGACCTACTGTTTCACAAAAGAGACCTACAGTTTGCCGGCTACGACAAAGGAATCTCCTCATCAAGGGAATCATTCTTTCTAATCAACAGATGCCCATTCAATATAAATGGCATAGCCATCAGAATAAACTACTACGACATGCAATCGCGTATGCTGCATTCACGCGACGTCACCATCTCGTGCGACATCCCTGCCGGCGAGACGCGCAAGCTCGACATCCCCACGTGGGACACGCAACACACCTTCTACTATTACCTTGGCAACGCACCCCGACGCGTCGCCTCTCCCTACAAAGTGACCATACTCCCCCTGCGCCTGACCATCACCTCCCATCCATAATATCCATGTAATCCTTCCTACAGAAGTTATATTGAAATTGAGACCGAGCAGAATTGCCCGGTCTCTTTGTTGTGTTCAGCATGTAGGGAGAGGGGATTATTTGTCGGTCATTATGTCAAGGACAAGACGGTCTGTCTGGCGCATCGCCTCGCGTCCGATGGAGGTGAGATTGTGGATCGAACGGTCAACATCATCACTTATGATTCCTTCCGCTTCCGTGACGCATTTGCCGTTCATGGCGAGCATTGCCGACATAAGGGCAGTCGATACTCCCGATGAGATCTTCAACGAACAGGATGGTTTCGCCCCGTCGCAGATCATACCCGTCAGATTGGCTATCATATTCTTGACCGAGGCACATATCTCATCATATCCGCCACCCATCAGATATGTAAGTCCGGCAGAAGCTCCCGTCGATGCCACCACGCACCCACATAGCGCAGACAAACGTCCGAGACTCTGCTTGATGTAGATGCTCGTCAGATTACTCATCATAAGCGCACGAATCGTCTTCTCCTCATCTGCATTGACATCCTTAGCATAAGCCACAACCGGCATTGTGGCACATATACCCTGGTTTCCACTACCCGAATTCGACATCACAGCCACCTGCGCACCACCCATACGGGCATCACATGCCGCCGATGTGCTGCTTACAATATGAGCCAGCGGGGAGTCTCCGAAAAGCACCTTACCCTTATCCCTGACCGTCAATCCGAGGGAATGCCCATATTCGCCGGAAAGAGCAAGATCGGCTGCCGCGCTATTGAGACGACGCGCCTCATCAATGAATGCAATCTCCGCGAGAGGCATCGTAGTGGCAAACTCATAGACGGTGTGAAGGTCAAGTTCCGGATCATCGCCCGGCTCCGCAGAGTCGTCAGAGGCAGTGGGCTGTTTCTCCAGCAGTACCTCCCCGTCGCGCGAAAGATATACGAAATTTGTATGCGCCTCGGATATCACCGCCACAGCCTCATGACCCGCCTCATCCTCCACCGTAGCCTCGATGTGGAGATTGGAGGGTGCATCCTCATGCAGTTTTATCGATATACGCCCTTCAGAAATATATCCCTTGCCACGCTCCACCGATTCTGGCGTAACGTCGCGGAGCACCTCGAGCGCATATTCCGAACGCCCTACAAGCGCACCGAGAGCCACAGCTATCGGAAGCCCGATCATGCCCGTGCCCGGTATGCCTACACCCATGGCATTTTTCAAGATATTGCCACTCAGTCGCAAAGAGATTCTCGCAGGAAGGCAACCGAGCAGTTCCGTCGCCTTTGCCACACACAAAGCCACAGCCACCGGTTCGGTGCAACCAATCGCCGGCACTACCTCCCTCTTAACAAGCGCGATTATTTCATCGCATTTTTTCTTCTCAAGCATAGTATTCCAATCAGAATAAGTTGTGATTTTTTCAGGTATTATTGAAGTTATAAAAGACCTTATTTCATATAGCTATTCCCGCTGCCCGTTGCCGTCAAACAGCGGGTGACTACGGTTCATGCTTGCAATCCTACGGTTGGTCCAGCAGCTGCGGCATACAGCCACATATCTCTCGTTGCCGCCTATCTCCACCTGCTCACCCTCCGTGATTATATCGCCATTCCCGTCAATTCTGGCATTGACGATAGTGCGTCTGCCACACGTGCATGTCGACTTGACCTCCTCTATCGAATCGGCAATCTCAAACAGACGACGCGACCCCTCAAACAATTGCGTGCGGAAGTCTGTGCGCAGTCCGTAGCATATAACGTTGCAGTCAAAATCGTCAACGATACGTGCGAGCTGATCCACCTGTGCGGTAGTCAGGAACTGCGCCTCATCCACGAGAATCCATCCGGGGAGCATCCCCCCCTCCTCATGCATCCTGCGGATTGTCTCATAAAGGTTGCTATCCGCGTACACCCATTTGCACTCACGCTCTATGCCGATACGGCTCCTGATAACGTTGCGCGTCTCACGCGTATCGGTGGCAGGCTTGAAGCAGAGATAGGCAATCCCCCTCTCTTCAAAGTTGTAGGCGTTGGTGAGAAGCATCGCCGTCTTGGCAGAACCCATGGTGCCGTAACGGAAATATAATTTACCGATCTGTTTCATTTGACGAGTTTGATTAACCGAGTTTGATTAACTTTGATGTAAAGGTAACACCTTTTACATTATTATCCAAATATGCCGGTTTAAACTTTTATGAATGCACATCTAACAATATCCTAATCATATTTGTTATAGTTACATATCGACGCCATAATTCCTTCTGAAAGTCTTGCCGGAATCATAATACCGAACGGGACTATCATGGGAATATCAAGAAAATCCAGATAAGGATTTTTTCAATACAGTTGTCGAAACCTATCATAATTAATTATCAAATCAGACCCCACTATGAATAATTCGGATACTCTTTCTGTTGACCCGGGACGCATCACACTCGGAGAATTGCATCCCGAATTAAAAGCTCCGGTCAAAGACAATCAAAACACATACATATCACAATATGCTGACAAGAAATCGGGAGAAGGGAACCAAACTGCCGCCGACCTCTTTTTTGCAACCGCCTCTATGAAGTCAAACCGGAAAGGTCTGGCTCTTCTCCTTGTCAGATGGGGCATAGCCGCCATACTCATCACTTCCGGATGCCTTATAATCTCAGGACAGTCGATGCCTCCCGGATCCCTTTTCATGCCCCACGCCTTTGCCATCATGGAGATAGTGACAGGGACAATGCTGGCTTTGGGGATGCTGACGAGGATGGCGATGCTCGTGCCGACATTAGGCTTCGGAGCCTTTGCAGTAGCGTCTGCCATGAATGCATCGTTCAATATGGAAGCTCTTTCCTGCCTCATGGCGTGCGTCATATTTCTGATATTCGGACCGGGAAAATATTCCTGCGATTTTCTCATACGCAAGGCTATCATATCCCATTCTGAGGGAAAGAGAAATAAACTCGTGAAGAAGAGGATGTCGTATCAGGCATTCAGATATGCCCATCATTCCTAATCCGAAAAATCGTCATTAATGTCTTTTCCGTCATTATCGTCAAGTTGTCAAGTTGTCAATCTGACTGAATCAAAAAAAATCCCACACTTCATTGTGTGGGATTTTTTTTGATTCTTTCAAAGGATACTTTGATTAATTCTGATGAGGCTCTACATTGATGAATCTGCGACCCTCTTTACCGGTGGAGAACACTACTACTCCATCGATGAGAGCAAAGAGAGTGTGATCCTTACCCATACCTACGTTAAGACCGGGGTGATGCTGAGTGCCACGCTGACGTTTGATAATGTTGCCGGCTTTGCAGTTTGACCCACCGGAGATTTTCACACCAAGTCGTTTGCTTTCTGATTCGCGGCCGTTCTTCGAACTGCCGACACCTTTTTTATGTGCCATATCTGATGAGTTGTTTTTTTACTTTTCGATTGTCTTTACCAAAATTTTGGAGAACTGCTGACGGTGACCGTTTTTACGACGATAGCCTTTGCGGCGTTTTTTCTTGAAAACGATAACCTTCTCACCCTTCACGAGTGGCTCAAGCACTTCACAATTCACTTTTACCCCTTCAACGGCAGGAGCTCCGACTTTAACGTCGCCGTCGGCATCAAGAAGAAGAACCTTGTCAAAGGCAACTGCGTCGCCTGCCTTAACGTCTTCGCCGAGATGATGGACATAAAGGAATTTTCCCTCTTCAGCTTTAAACTGCTGTCCTTTGATTTCTACAATAGCGTACATGCCAATAAAAAAATTGATAGTCAATTAGATCCGTTGGGCGGAAGGATACAGTTCCTTCTCTTTTATAAGCCTTGGCGGAATTACCGGATGCAAAATTAATACTTTTTTTACTATCTCACAAATAATGAGCTTTTTTTTTTCGAACCTGCAAACATTATCAGTATGACGTGCGTTTTTCTTTAGTAAACACTCTTAAATTACAGGTCAAGTGTAAATTTTTACAATAGACCCTAAATACAAAATTCTTAATTATTTAAAACTATGAACACAGCACCTCTTCAAGGTATCAAGGTAATTGACTTCACAGAAGTACAGTCGGGACCATCATGCACCCAGATGCTCGCATGGCTCGGCGCGGAAGTAATCAAAATCGAACGTCCCGGCGTGGGTGACGCCACAAGAAAGGAACTTCAGTTTAATCCAGATCTCCCAAGCTACTATTTCCTTCAGCTCAATTCCGATAAGAAATCTATCGCACTCGATGCCAAGACTCCCGACGGCAAGCAGATTCTGACAAAGCTCATCAAAGAGGCGGATATCTTCGTGGAGAATCTTCATCCGGGCGCAATGGATAAACTCGGGTTCAGTTGGGAAGTGGTTCACCAGTTGAATCCAAAATGTATTTATGGTACTATCAAAGGGTTTCCCCTCTCATCGAAATATAAGGATCTGAAAGCCTACGAGCCTATCGCTCAGGTGACAGCAGCTGCCGCTTCAACCACCGGATGGTATGAGGGTGAATACAACGTGCCCACCCAGAGCGGTGCCGCACTCGGCGATTCCAACACCGGCATGCACCTCCTGATCGGTCTGCTCGCTGCTCTACAGCAGCGCAACAAGACCGGAGAAGGATGCTTCGTCTATCAATCCATGCACAATGCATGCCTCAACCTTTGCCGTATCAAGACACGTGATCAGCTCACCCTTGACAAAATCGGATATCTGACCCAGTTCCCACAATATCCCGACGGAAAATTCGGTGACTGTGTGCCCAGAAGCGGGAATATAGAGGGTGGCGGAGTTCTTGGTTGGACATATAAGTGCAAACCTGCCGGCGGATATGACTCCGAGATAGATGCCAACAACTACGTCTACATCATCCTTCAGCGTGAACCGAAAAACTTTGAACTTGCCTGCAAGGGTCTCGGCTTTGAGGACTGGCTCACCAATCCCGACTTCAACACGGCTGATGCCCGCGATAAGCATAAGGATGAGATTTACAAGCGTATCGGGGCATGGACTGCCGACAAGACAAAATTTGAGGTGGTGGAGATCCTCAGCAAATATGGTGTGCCTGTCGGTCCGGTGCTCTCCACAAAGGAGGTGATGACCGACGAATCGCTATACGATGGCAATACGCTCGTCAATATCAACCAGGGTGGAGAGATCGGTGAGTTCGTAACCGTAGGGTGTCCCTTCACGATGAGCAACTACCAGCCTAACTACGGACCGTGTCCGGATCTCGGCGGCAATACCGATGAGATTCTGAAAGACCTCGGATATACCGATGAGCAGATAGCATCTTTCGCACAGAACGGCACGACAAGTCCGCTGAAGAAATAACCCACATTAAATCATAACACCATCAAGAGAGTTGCACACATACAACTCTCTTGACATTATTCTTAAATCAATTATGGAAAATAACACTCAAAATAATCCTGCCTGCGGATGTGCCCCAAAACCGGCTCCGAAATTCCCGGAACAGGTCACAGGGATGTACGTGCTCGCCCGTGCCCTAAAGAATATCGGCATTGACAACGTATATGGACTCGTCGGCATCCCAATCACGGAGGCAGCCTACCTGATTCAGGGGCAAGGGATACGTTTCGTAGGCTTCCGCCATGAGCAACAGGCGGGCATGGCAGCCGCTACAGAAGGGTATCTGACGGGCAAACCCGGCGTGCTCATGACCGTATCCTCTCTCGGTTTCATGAACGGTCTGACAGCAACAGCCAATGCCACAGTCAACTGCTATCCTATGATACAGATCTCCGGCGCAAGCGATCCCGCCATGGTAGACATGAATATGGGCACCTACGAACAGCTTGACCAGTTCAACACTGCCAAGCCTCTCGTGAAGGCAGCATTCAGATGCACCTACGCGAAGGATATCCCGGCTGCCGTCTACAGGGCATACCGAGCCGCTGTCTCCGGACGTCCCGGCGGTGTATACATCGACATGACCACCCCCGCCCTCGGCGAGATAATGAATAAGGTGGATGCCGACAAACTATTCTACACTCCTGTTGACATATATTCACCGGTGGCTCCCAACAGCCGGTCGGTGGAACGCGCCGTGGAGATTCTCACCTCGGCAAAACGCCCCGCAATATTGCTTGGCAAAGGGGCGGCGTATGCCCGACTTGAGGATAAGATAAAGACTCTTGTAGAGAAATACCAAATACCGTATCTGCCGATGTCAATGGCAAAGGGCATCATGCCCGACGACGGTCCGCTCAGCGCGCTCTCCTGCCGATCCACGATCATGGAGAAGTCTGACGTGGTGATGGTCATAGGCGCACGCCTAAACTGGATGCTCTCTTTCGGCAAGGGGAAATGGAACCCCGACATGAAGTTCATACAGCTTGACGTTGCACCCGAGGAGATCGACGTCAACGTGCCGATAGCCGCTCCGGTGGTGGGCGACATGGGACTCTCGATGGATGCCATTCTTGATGCTCTCGATGGCAAGAGCATGGCTACGGACTCTGACTGGGTGAGCGGGTTGCAAGCTGAGGCTAAGATAAAGAACGCCAAGTTTGCCAAACGCTTTGAGGAGGCAAAAAGCATGATGCCGATGCACCACATGACCGCCCTCTCCGCAATAAAGCCGATACTGGAGGCAAATCCTGACGTAATCCTCATCAACGAAGGAGCCAACACGCTCGACGACACCCGCGACGCCGTCAACATGTCGTTGCCCCGCCATCGCGTTGACTGCGCCACATGGGCAATCATGGGAATGGGGATGGGCTCCGCAATCGGTGCCGCCGTAGCCACAGGCAAATCCGTAGTGGCAATCGAGGGTGACTCCGCATTCGGATTCTCCGGAATGGATTTCTCCACTATATGCAGGTTTAATCTTCCCGTGACCGTAGTGATATTCAACAACGGCGGCATCTACAACGGTATCGGGGTGCCGATGGACAAAACCACCGATCCCGCGCCCACCACTCTCGACGTGCGTGCACGCTACGACAAGCTCGGCGATGCTTTCGGCGCACAGACGTTCTACGTCACCACCCCCGAACAGCTTTCCGAGGCGCTGAAGACCGGCATTGCGAGCAAGAAGCCTACCCTTATCGACGTGCAGCTTGCCGCTGACTCAGGTAAAGAATCCGGTCACATCGGATATCTTAACCCTGCCCCACTCCAGTCCATCACTGTATAATAATCTGTTTTTATTCAAGTTTTGCCGTCGTCCGGCAACGGATGACGGCCCCTTTTTTACACCTCAAACATATTATTATGGAACACATCATACTTTATGCCATCGTCCCTATCATAGTGGTGATGCTGGCGGGATATATATCCGGCAAGAAGGGGATTTTCAACGGGGATGACTCCAAGAAATTCAACAAGGTGGTGCTTGACTATGCATTACCGGCAGCCCTTTTCGTTTCGATCGTGCAGTCCACACGCGAGATGCTTGCCCGCGACCTGAAGCTGTCGATCATCTCCCTGGTGGGCATCATGTTCTGCTTCATGTTGGTCTACTACGTGTTCAAGATGTTCAAGAAAAACACCGGAGCCGACGCGGCAATCTCGGCATTGATCAGCGGAAGCCCCACAATCGGCTTCCTCGGCTTCGCCGTGCTTGAGCCGATCTTCGGCACCACGCCGAGTGTGGCACTTGTGGTGGCGATAGTCAGCATCGTGGTGAATGCCGTCGGCATTCCGGTGGGTCTGTCGCTCATGAACGCCTCGCTCGAGAAGCAGCAACTCGCCGCAGCCACCACATCCGGCACCGCAGCTGTGGTGAAGAAGCGTCCGAGCGCATGGATACCGGTGCTGAACGCACTGAAGCAACCCGTGGCATGGGCTCCAATTCTTGCCGTGATATGGGTAGTGGCGGGTATCCCCTGGCCTAAATGGGCAAGTCCCTCTTTCGACCTCATCAAGGGAGCCAACGCCTCTCTTGCAGTATTCTCGGCAGGCATAACGCTCTCATCCATTAAGGTCAGCATCAACTGGCAGGCGGTGCTTGGATCAATACTGAAGATGGTGGTCATGCCGGCTGTGCTGCTTGCCCTTGGTCTCATATTCCACATGGATCCGCTGAATCTGAAGATGCTCGTAGTGGCAGGCGCGTTGCCTCCGGCATTCTCCGGCATAATCATTGCCGACGAATACGACACATACGTGGCTACCGGCACCTCTTCACTCACCCTGTCGGTAATCCTCTTCATCGGTTTCTGTCCGCTCTGGATCTGGATCACCGACCTCTTCCTCCATTCCGGAATTGCATAAGCACGGTGGCTTAACAGTTAATCACACTCTACGCATGATAATTCCATCAATAGTCATATAAAAATCCAAGGGGATGCTGCCCATAACGATAAGGCTGCATCCCCTTTATTATTTCATATATATTTATTATTTCATGTATCAAATTCAAAATCACTGCATGACTCATCATGACTCATAACTCTGACCTACCTTCCACCACCATATTACCTCTTCTACCGATACTGTCAGTCGGAAGCTGCTCTTTAATTTCATCCTTCAGCTCATCCTTCAGTTCCTTGATGGTCTTCCCCTTCGATAGAGGCAGCGTATAGATGAGCGAGAACGTAGCTCCAAGCGACGAGTTGGTGCCGTAGCCGGGTATGAACCACGGATTGGAATTAGTGCCACCCTTCACCTTACCCTTTATCTTGAAGCGGACGTTCCACCCCATCGACAACCGGTTCCATATCTTCACCTTTATTCCGGCAAGCACCTCTCCATACAATGCATGCCCCTTCTGATTGGTAAGGGAGAAACGATTTGTCTGGTCCCAATATGATGAATTGATTGTTATGTCGGTGATGTCGTAGCGGAATGAGGAGAAGCCGCCGCGCAGACCGAGATACACCTGATAATCGGGATTGCTCTTATATAGGAAATTATAGTTGATACCGACCTTTCCATAGAACGACGGTTTACCCTTATATCGGAAATTACCCTCCTCCGGACGGTTATCGGCTATGCCTATTCCAAGCTCCACGACAGGCTCAAACCAGTTGTGTAGCGACAGCGATGCCCAGAGATCATAGCTGGCATGCTTCTGCCCGGCAAGCTGCATTATGCCGTCAAAGAAATTCGCACCTATGCTGACCGACTGAAGCAACGGATAGACCGGACCGGACTTCACCTTCGCCACCGTGTCGAGGTCGGCAAGGAACAGCACCGGCTCATCAAGCGGCTCTCCATGCTTGTCGTAGTAATGGAGCACAGGCTGACGCGGTTTTGTAGGATCCTTGTCGACAGGCGTGATCTTCTTCTGTCCCATGGCGGGGAAGATGCCGAGGCCTACCGCGACAACGGTCAGGAATATGGCTTTTATCATACGTTTCATATTCTATTCCTCCTCTGTAGCGACTCTGAAATAGATTTTCAGATTCTCTTTATTGGCATTCGTGATCTCTCCCTCCGGACACGTCACCGAGTCTATGACGTAATGGGTAGACTCAATACCCTTTATCTTATAGTCGTAGCTCACCCCACATGCCGACGACACGAAAAACGGCACCGGATCATACTCAAAGGTAATCGTATCGGCTATGCCATATCTCCCCAAGAGTCCGGAAAGATAGCGGATTACGTAGCGGGTGGTGCCTTCATCAATACGAAACGGGAGATAGCTCTGCGACAATCCGCGCACCGAGTCATGGAGCACGCTGTCGCCGGGCGCACCTATACCGTAGATGGAAATAGAATCCAGCGATATCGATGCCGGAGTGGTTGTGGAGCTGTAGAAGCCGGCAAGCGGCAATGAATTCTTGTTGTCAAGACATTCATCATTGCTACATCCCGACAATGCCACCACAGCGAGCATGACCGCTGACGCCGACATGCTGCATATTTTTCTCTTTATATTCTCCAGTTTCATCAGAACTCCTCGGCTATCAGATAATTGTTACGCTCCGGCGAATTGCGGGTGATCAGCTCCCCGATAAATCCGGAAAGGAAGAACTGAAGCCCCATTATCATCGACGCCAGTGAGAGGTAGAAATACACCGATTTTGTGACGTAGAAATGATACGTGTCGCTGTTCATGCTGACAATCTTGAGGATGAGCACCACAAGCACCGCCAGCAGTCCGATGAGAAACATCAGCGATCCCAGCAATCCGAAGATGTGCATAGGCTTGACCCCGAATTTTGACTGAAACCAGAGCGTGCCCAGATCCAGATAGCCGTTGATAAAGCGGTCGAGCCCGAATTTGGTGTGCCCATACTTGCGTGCCTGATGATGCACCACCTTCTCCCCGATATTGCGGTAGCCGGCATTCTTCGCCAGATACGGTATATAGCGGTGCATGTCGCCATACACCTCGATATGCTTCACCACCACGTTGCGGTACGCCTTCAGTCCGCAGTTGAAATCATGGAGATTCTTTATGCCGCTTACCTTGCGTGCCGTGGCATTGAAGAGCTTCGTAGGAATCGTCTTCGAGAGAGGGTCATAGCGTTTCTTCTTCCAACCCGACACGAGATCATAGCCATCCTCCTTGATCATGCGGTATAGCTCCGGTATCTCGTCGGGACTGTCCTGAAGATCGGCATCCATAGTGATCACCACATCCCCCTTCGCACGGCGGAAGCCGGTGTTGAGGGCGGGAGACTTACCGTAGTTGCGGGAAAATGACACGGCATGTATGGCGGGATTCCCCTTCGCCAGTTCGTGTATGACGGAAAGCGACCTGTCGGTTGATCCGTCGTCGATAAACAGAATCTCGTATGTGAAGCCGTTGGCGTTCATGACGCGCTCTATCCACGCTGAAAGTTCAGGCAGCGACTCCTCTTCGTTATACAATGGTATGACTACTGATATATCCATCTTTATGACCTCTTTGCGGTTTGATGTATTGTCAGAAGCGGGCTGGAGCACTGACCCATACCTCTTCCTGATGCGAAATTACAAAAAAATATCCATTGAAGGAGCTAAATTCAGACTTATCTGAAAAATTCATCCCCTAACCTCTTCTTGCGCCGCCTCCCGACCGACGTGATCACGACGGCAAGGATCAACGAAAGTAATGATCCGGCAAAGCACGTGAACCATCCCATGCCGCTGATAAACTCCATGCTGCTCGGAAGCACCCGCGCCTCTATCGCCTCACGCATAAGATCTATTGTCGGGGCATATTCCGACGACATGGGGGAGGATTCAAGCGTGGATATGGCATTGCTGACGTATGACGTCATGAACCCCGGCTCCACAAACGTAAGGTAAAGTCCGGAGAGAAGCGTGCATATCAGAGTGCCGAATATCACGGCATACATCCCTCCGAGCCAAAGGGCGGACACTTTCAGATAGGCGGGTTCCTTATCGGATATGCGTTTCATCAGATACCACAGCAGCACCGGAAAACCTAATGCCAACGGGAAGATAAACGTGGGAAGCCATGGGAAACGCACGCTCATGAGCAGGCACGCCGACATGGCGGTGAGATACAGACCCACCGGCAATCCTGCCTCCGATGCATATTTATATACTGATTTACTCATTGCGCCAATCTCTTTCTATACGTCACCATCTGAATCAGAACTCCAATCCCGCCTCCTTGAAAAGTCGGCGGTCGTCGGCTATGGTGTTGCTGACGGTAGTGAGCATATCGCCCATAAGCACCCCGTTCATACCCCCCGTCATGATCCTGAGCATAGACTCATGACTCAGACGCATACGTCCCCCTGCAAAGCGGAGCGACTTCTTAGGCATGATGAAGCGGAAGAGTGCCACAGTGCGTATTATATCCTCCTCCGATATGAGCGGGGTATTCTCGAGCGGTGTGCCGGGGATAGGATTCAGTATATTGATCGGCACGGAGTCAACGTCAAGCGCCGCAAGCTCAAACGCGAAGTCCAGACGGTCGGCAAGACTCTCCCCCATCCCGATTATACCCCCCGAACATACCTCCATGCCACACTTCCGGGCATACCCGATCGTGCGTATCTTATCCTCCGGAGTATGGGTGGTGCATAAAGTAGGGAACACTTTCGACGACGTCTCCATATTGCAATGGTAACGCTTCACCCCGGCATCCCTCAGCATCTGCATCTCCTCCTCTTCAAGAAGTCCCATGGAGGCACAGAGATACAGATCCGTTTTTTCACTCAGCTCGCGAAAGACCTCACAGAACTTTTCCAGGTCCTTCTTCGTGACCGTGCGTCCGCTTGTGACGAGCGAAAACCGGCGTATACCCGCCGAGGAATTAGCCTCCGCTGCCTTAAGCACGTCGTCCGTATCAAGGAAATTATACGTGACGCACCCCGTGTGATGACGCGATGCCTGAGCACACCATTTGCAGTCCTCCCCACATCGTCCGCTACGCGCACTCACGATAGAGCAGGAATCCACCTCCCTACCCTGCCAGCGTCGGCATATCTCGCCGGCGGCATCACACACTTTATCAAGGTCGGGGTATACGGCAAGCCGGTCAGCCTCCTCTCTGGTGACTCCTTCGCCACGCAATCCTTTTTCTTTCAGAAGAAGAAGATCTTTTTCGTCTGTCATAATTTTTCCATCCGGTGCATACGACATGCACCCTGATTTTCGTTGATTAGTTAATGAAAAGGCGATAACCTGTTGAAGTTGTCTATACTTCATTATTCCGCTTTTTCTGATACAAAATTACAAGATATTTGCAACATACCAAAATGATTCTTAATTTTGTAATCAATTAATGAAACTTTGGAATGGTCGCTGACCATTTCTTACACATGAATCATTCAACAAAATAATTATTCCGAATTTTATGGCAAGACGCAAGAGATCTAAGAAAAAGGGGAACGATGCTGTCAATTTCTTATTATTGCTGTTCCTATTGGGGGCAGGTGGGATGACAGGATGGAACGGTTGCTCTGAGACTGACAACCCTGACCACACAGGCAATACAGAGAATACAGGTAAACCGGGGGCAAATCATTATCCTGATCTTGAGACTGTTTCTATCCCAAAGGGACTGACCTCGCAGATAAAGGAATACACGGGATTCACCGTGTCGTTCAATAAAGACAATGGCACTCCTAACTACGTGGCTTGGGAGCTTCTCGGCAAGGAAGTTGCCAACGATGTTCAGCGTGATGATAATTTCTGGACCGATCCGGATATCGACGGATGCCCATCTACAAAGGATTACACACGCTCAGGCTACGACCGCGGTCACATGTGCCCCGCCGCCGACCAGAAATGGAGTGCTCAGGCAATGTATGACTGCTTCGTGATGGCAAACATGTGCCCGCAGGAACATGCACTGAACGCAGGCGCATGGGCGACTCTCGAAAACAAAGAGCGTCAGTGGGCGCAGCGTGACTCCGCGATAATGATAATCGCCGGTCCGCTCTACGACAAGAATGACACAAAACGTATCGGCGATGCCGGAGTGAGAGTGCCCGGAGCATTCTTCAAGGTGCTGATGGCTCCTTACCTCGACCAGCCGAGAGGCATAGCATTCGTCTATCCCAACATGACATCCCCCGGCAATATGCAGGATTATGCCATGAGCATCGACGAACTGGAGGAGATTCTCGGATACGATTTCTTCCCCACACTTCCTGACAATATCGAGAAACAGGTGGAGTCAACCTACTCTTTTAAAGAATGGAACAATTCGAAATGACAAACACTTCCGACACTATCGCCGCCATTTCCACACCTGCCGGAACGGGCGGCATAGCCGTGATACGCGTTTCGGGAAACGACGCGATTGAAATAGTAAATAAAGCTTGGAAAGGGAAACCGCTGACAGAGGCGGTTTCCCATTCCGCTCATTTAGGCAACTACATAGCCACCGACGGATCAACACTCGATCAGGCTGTGGCGACCATTTTCCGTGCACCGGCATCATTTACCGGCGAGAACATCGTGGAGATATCCCTCCACGGTTCACGATGGATACAGCGCGAAGTGCTTGCCGACCTCATACGCCGTGGCGCAAGGACAGCCATGCCCGGCGAATTTACCCAACGTGCCTTCCTCAACGGAAAGCTCGACCTTGCGCAGGCTGAGGGCGTAGCTGACCTCATAGCATCATCTTCGCGTGCCGCACATAACCTCGCAATCTCACAGACACGCGGCAACTTCTCCCGTGAACTCAACACACTTCGCGACCGTCTTGTGGAATTTGCCTCTCTACTGGAGCTTGAACTTGACTTCTCGGAAGAGGACGTGGAATTTGCTGACCGCACCAACCTGCTCTCCCTCGCCAATCAGATCCTACGGAAGATTGACCGACTCGCCGCCTCCTACTCCTCCGGAGCTGCCATAAAGGACGGAGTGCCCGTAGTGATAGCCGGAATACCCAATGCCGGAAAATCATCGCTGCTCAACCTCCTCGTCGGCGACGACAAGGCTATCGTAAGCGACATACCCGGCACCACACGCGACTCCATCGAAGACACCTTAGAGATCGACGGCATACTCTACCGGTTTATCGACACCGCCGGACTACGCGCCACATCAGACACCATCGAGAACCTCGGCATCGACCGTGCACGCGCAAAGATGCGCGACGCCGTAATCGTAATCTGGATCATAGACCCCACCTCCCCCCTCCCGTCCCAGACAGCCGAACTCAACGCATTCCGCGCCGCCAACCCCGACAAACCCATAATCACCCTCCTCAACAAATCCGACCTCACCCCCACCGATACATCTGTTTCACCTGTTTCACCTGTTTCATCCGTTTCGCCTGTTTCGCCTGTATCGCCTGTTTCGCCTGTTTCACCCGATACAACCGATACAACCGATACACCCGATACAGTCAATACAGTCAATACCGTCAACCCTGTCAATACAGTCAATACAGTCAATCCACCCGAATCAAACAACACCCCCGACATACTACCATTCAGCACAAAGACCGGTCAAGGCCTTGACGAACTCCGACAACGCCTCACCCGTCTCACCTACGGCGACATCGACCCCCAGAACGAACTAATCGTGACCAACAGCCGCCACTACGAAGCCCTCACCCACGGCTCCGACTCCCTCCGCCGCGCCATCGACGCCATCCAAAACGGCGTCACCGCCGACTTCATCGCCCAAGACATCCGCGAGACCCTCCACCACCTCGGCACCATCACCGGCGCCATCACCCCCGACACCCTCCTCCACAACATCTTCTCCCACTTCTGCATCGGCAAATGACGTAATTGTCACAATCCGTCACAATCCGTCACAATCCATTAGTACAGCGTGCTTTACGGCACGCTTTTTTCATGCCCTTACTGATGGATTCTAATGGATTCTGACCCCTTTTTCGCCCATTTTTGTATCCCGGTTGTATCTCGCTCGCAGCCGGGAAAAATCCGTCAGCAAGGTGGTGGACAATCTTTACGCCATTTTACGCCACTTTACGGGATTTTACAGATTATCGGGCGAAATAAAGTAAAAACAGCCATGAGCAGCAACATTGATTTGAAGAAAATTTGTGCTTTCTGCGGGCAGGAGTTCATAGCCCACAAAACCACAACAACATGTTGCTCTCACAGATGCTCAAGCTTACTATACAAACAAAAGAAGCGAGAAGCCAAAGTGAGAGAGCATGACGCAGTGACAGAAAAGGTCATTGCCGAGAAACCGATTGAGAAAATCAAGGACAAGCCCTATATCTCAATCACAGAAGCAGCATTATTCATTGGAGTGAGTCGTCCTACGATTTATCTCTATCTCCGTAATGGTGAAATATCTGCTAAACGACTGGGATCAAAATATCTCATAGCAAGGGAAGACATTGAAAACCTATTCAACAATCCTGACAAGTTTGAACCAATCAGGAATGAACGGAAAGCCATCACCGAGTTTTATACCACGAAAGAGATTCTGGAGAAATACAGCATCTCAAATTCGGGACTTTACAAAATTGCCCAGACACAGAATTTCCCGAAGACAACAAGTCGAGGTAAAACTCTATGGAGTAAGTCTCATATCGACCGATATTTTGAGAAACGTAATCCATCACAGGAAATAACCGAATGGTACACGGTTGCTGAAATTCAAGAGAAATTTGGCATGTCCTTATCTGCCATTTACACCCTCGTATCCAAAGAAGGAATCCCCAAGATAAAGGTTGGAATCGAAGCAAGGTACTCGAAAAAGCATTTCGATATTGCCAAGGGCATTGCGGAGCCTGAACCTCCGGCTGAATACACGATAGCAGAGGCTATGGTAAAGTTTGGCATGACCAGAGACCAGCTCTATCACTATGTCAAGACCTATAAGATAACCCGTACCAAGAGAGGCAAGTTTACCTATCTCTCCCGCAAAGAACTGGATGATTTGCTTGCGCCACCTACGATTTAGCCGAATCCGGCTATAGTGGCGCGATGGTGGCTGATTCCACCATGCAAACACTACCGAACTTTGCGTCAAACTTTTAACTCTTTCAAGATACAATGAATACCTGCACTAAAGTTTTCCTTCGTAAAAAGGAAATATCGGGCGACCGCATATCGCTCTACCTCGACTTCTATCCCCCAATCCGAAATCCTCACACCAACAGGCTCAGCCGCCGTGAGGGTCTGGGAATATATCTCTACGGGCATCCGGCAAATGCCCGTGAACGAGAGTTCAACGCCTCCATGATGGAAAAGGCGGAGGCTATCCGTTGCCGTCGCTTCGAGCAGTTGCTCAACGAGCAGTTCGGCTTCCTCGACAAAGAGAAACTCCGCATCGACTTTCTGGAATACTTCCGCAAGAAGTGTTTCAAGAAATACCAGAAGTGGAAGATTGTCTATCAGCACTTCTATGATTTTTGCGAGGGTAAATGTACCGTCGGAGAAATCAATGAGGACTTCTGCAAGAAGTTTCAGGCGTACCTTCTTAAAGGTGGCCGTCGTGATGGTCGCAAGAGTAAGCTCGCCCATAACTCAATCGCCGGTTACTGGTCAACATTCCGCACTCTGCTCAAAGAGGCGTATCAGGAGAAACTCCTCCGAGAGAACATAAATGACTTCCTCGAAAAGATTGAGTGGAAGGATACTAAAATTGAGTTTCTCTCGCTCGACGAGGTTAAGAAACTCGCCGCGACTCCATGCAAACATGAGGTGCTGCGTCGTGCGTCGCTGTTCTCTTGCATGACCGGACTCCGCATCAGCGACATTCAGCAACTCCGGTGGGAACATATCGTCAAGACCGAAGACGGGTATGTTATGCGAATCCGCACGGAAAAGACCGATGAGGAAGCCACTCTCCCAATCAGCGAGGAAGCCCTCGCCTTTTGCGGTGAACGAGAAGAGGGACTTGTGTTCAAGACTCTCAAACGCTCAATGATAAACTACCCTCTCCGGGCGTGGATAAAGGAGGCTGGAATCAACCGCCGGATCACGTTCCACTGCTTCCGCCATACCTACGCCACCCTTCAGATGGCCATGAGCAGCAATCCTTATGTAGTAAGCCAGGCTCTGACGCATAAGAATCTTGAGACAACTCTACGCTACACGCATGAGGTTCCGACCGCACTGCTTGAGACTCTCGGCAAGATTAAAATCAAGCCCAAATAGAATGCACCTGATTTCCCCCTGAAATGACAGTGGGACGTTCTCACGTTTCACAAATAGGCAGATAATGGTCCGTTACCGCCCGGTAACGGACTATTTTGTGCTAAAAATACAGGAAGTTGCTAAAAGTGAACCGATATGGCTAAGAAAAGTGTCCAACATTTCGTTTTTAGCAATCAATCCTCTGTAATTTTGTCGGACAATTTCAAAATCTCACAATTATATGAAAAGCGACAACACATTGAAAACCATGACCGTATTAATCACCATTGTCTTCCTGATTATGGCAATGAAGACAGCTTATGCGGGAACTAACGGGTCATCCTCAAATCCGGGCACAGCATTGTTCTGGCTTGATGCCACTTGGATATTCACTCTCTATGAAGCACCGTTTCTTTTGGCTGTCTTTGTGGCGGGACCGATGGTAAATGATGCAATGCCCGCAATTTTTGCAACCGGAAGAAAGTGCGCTGCGGCATTAAAACAAAACCTAAGTAAAACAGTTGACTCCGGCAACGCCCCAGAATCACTTAAAGCAGACGATATTGCCGTCACTTGTGATAGACAGGGCGAAGAAGGCGAAGTATCAGTCGTTGAGAATGATAAAACTGCGGAGCTATCGGAAGAAATCATCGGCTATATCTCCGGAACTTTCGGCAATCTACTGTCGGACGAACAGATTGAAAAACTGCTCGACAATTTCAGGAAACTGAATACCTGCGGACCTTTCGAGGTTGTAGAGAAGCGAAAATTGCAGGGAGTCTTTGAATTTGACCTGATCCATTTCGCATGGAACGTGTGTCGTCGTATCCATAATCCTGATACTTGTCCGAAAATTTTTGGTTTTGCCACAGCCGAAATGATTAAAGCCTCATTCCCGCTGACGCTTCAGAACTATGCGGTCAGTACTATCAAAAGCCGACTCAAGGATTCCGACGCTACTACAAAGTTCCGACTTCAGATAATCGAAGTCAACCGACCGCTGGTGCCATATATATTTCCTGTGCCAGAGGAAGCCGGATAATATTCAGGTTATCGGTTATCCATTGGTTATCCGGATGATAACTGGATTGGAGGAATATAACCGATGAACTTTGCGGCACGATGTTCAAATCCCCCATCGTACCGCATTATGATTGAAAAACCAACATTCGAGGCAATGCCTCAGATTATGGCACGGCTTGAAGAAAAAGTCGATGCCCTGACCGAAACTGTCGGTAAACTACTGCAAGGCGCTATGGCTCCAATGGTCGTTACCGCTCCGGAAGAGATGGTAACAGTCAAAGATGCCGCCAGTATTCTTAGACTGTCTGTGTCAAGGGTCTATGCACTCGTTCAGGAGGGTCGTATACCATGCTATAAGCCAGGGCGCAACCTGCTTTTTCTCCCCTCCGAGTTAAGGAAGTGGATGGCCGAGGGGCTTCGGAAAGGCCAGCCTTCCATCGAAGAACAGATGGAGCAGATGACCAAAGGCATGCGCAACAGTGCCAAAGACAGGAGGTTCATATGAGCGCAGATTATAAACTTTCGTCCGAAAGGAAGGATATGGAAGGTACATTCTGCCGTGCATATTCCTGCCGTGCCGCTATTGAGAAATTCCTGGCTGACCTGTTCCTCTTTGATGCAGCCACCGGATTGTATGTCGCGTCATACAATCCGAAACTCACACTTGAAACAGATGATGTTCAGCAGATTGTCTGGATCAGTGGAGTCAACGCGCCCTGCAATGCATTTGAAATTGTAAGAATATTCAGGTTCGGAGACCTTGACAAATCTGTAAAGGAAGAAACAGCAACGAAACGTCGCCCCTCATATAAAGCAATGCTGCAACTTTGCGCCGAGGACACAGCGGTAAAGCTCACAGTGATAAAAGACAAGAATAAATCTGTCAACGTAAATTCAGACGAATGGGAGGCGGCACTATCGCTCAACGACAGGAATCAGATTGAAAAAACAGGTCAGAATATCAAACTGATTCTACTCAACGACCCACAGCTCAAAAAAGTGCGTTTCGACCGCTTTACCAAGCAGGACATTACCGACTGTCCAGACTTCTGCAATGAGCGAGACAACCGTATTGACGATGAATCGATAGGCAAGATTGCCATTTATATCGAGAATGTATACGGGCTTCAGCTCTCTCAGCCGCGTATTATCGACATGCTCAAAACCACATCAAAGGAGCGTGGCTTCAATCCCGTACATGAATTTATACAGAGTGCGACATGGGATAATGTGGAGCGCATCGATACAGTTGTAATCCGATACCTTGGTGCCGATGACACTCCTCTTACACGGATGCAGACACGCAAGTGGATGGTCGGCGCGGTGGCCCGCGCTTTCAGTCCCGGATGCAAATTCGACCATATACTCACGTTTACAGGGCCGCAGGGTGTTGGCAAAAGCACATTTCTGAATATCATCGCCGGGAACTGGTTTTCAGATTCGTTCTCATTCGCTCACGACGATAAGTCGAAGATTGAGGATATCACTGGCGCGTGGATTGTGGAAATATCAGAACTCAACGGCATGAAACGTGCCCATGACGCCGAGGCTGCCAAGGCGTTCCTGAGTCGTGTCCGCGATGATGTGCGCCCGGCATACGCCCGGAAGAGTGAGTCGATTCCCCGAAGCAACGTGTTTGCCGCAACTACCAACGAGACAGAGTTTCTACAGAGCTGTAACGGCAACCGCCGCTGGTGGGTAATCCCTATAAGGGGCACAGGAGAAGTTCAGGAATGGATTGACGCACTGAAATCCGAGGTTCCCCAGTTGTGGGCTGAGGCTTATCACTATTACACTGCCGGAGAGACGCTGTTTCTCCCTCCTGAATTGGAATCGGAGGCCAATCGGCGACAAGCTGAATATACCACTGCCGCCGGAGATGAATTGCTTGATGAAATAGAGGCGTTCCTGAACAGACCGGTTCCGAAAGCATACTTCTCATGGCCGCTCGGCAAGAGGGCGCAGTGGCAGAAGTGGGCTATTGATCCGTCATCATTTATCGATGACGAATACCGTCAGATAGGCACTGAACCGCTGACAATAGTGTCTCCGAAGATGATAAAGTGCGAGCTGCCTAACGATGCTATCCGGGCATCATTCCGCTATTCTGCCCAATATATCAACTCTCTCATGGAACATATACCTGGCTGGGAACGCTCTGAAAGAGAGAAAGTACCTGGTATGCACCCGGATTATTGTGGCGCCGACGGACGGGTTAAACGCCCCTGGATTCGTACTGAAATACCAAAGACATACCTCTCTCCTACTCTTGACTTCGATTGCAAAGACTCGCCATTCTGACCCGAATGTCCCAAATACCTTCCCTTACAATCCAAAAATATTTTGGCTTAAAGGGAAATGAGAAAAGAATCTCTATATGCAAAAATTGTCTGTAATGTCCGGCATTTTAACGGGGACATCGGGACATTGGGGACAAAATCAAATCCACCAATCTAAAAAAATACAATAACAATGAATGATTTAAAGAAAATAACATCGATGGAATTTGACTCTATTGTTCCAGTTGACGACCTCTGCATGACGGTTGGGCTTGTCTGCTCCTCGCAGAAAAAGGCGCTCCGACACTACGATTTCGGTGACGGTCGGGAGCTTACAGTCAACACCGCCCGCAACGAGTGGGCTATGAAAAATCCAGATTGCTACGGCAGTGCATCACAACTCGCCGAAAGGCTTGGACTTGCCAATAATGGTGACTTCTCCAAAGCATTTGCCTTGGTTGAACAGCTTTATGCCGAGCGTGAGAAGATACCGGCGATTTTCAGTTATACTGCAATCAGTCGTCCGGTTTGGGATTTCACAGATACCTGTCATCCGAAAGACCGTGAACTCGGCAGGATGATGACCCGTTACGGACTGTCAATGGATACTGTGAAGCTCTATACTCTTGAGGGTTCTCTGCCTCTGGTCAAAGGAGGCAAGCGGGAACGTGTCCTGGCGATGCCTGTAGGCGAAGAAGCGGACTGTTTCATGGCTTTCAACGGCAAGATGTTCCGGCAGATTGGTGAAGGCGGCATTAGCACTGTGGGGCAACGCCGAAAGGACCAAATCTGCATGGTGTATGAAAATCCGCTCGATTTACTGACACTTATGGAATCCGCCACGCGCAATGGGGCCTATCCCCTTATGGCGCGACGCTATCATATCATTATCAACGGCAAGCGAGGGCTCGCCGAAGCTTGCAAATATCTTAAGGCCAATCCCGACTTCCTTGAAGTGCGCTGCTTCATGCCGGAAAACGAATTTGGCATAAAGGCTTTTGCAGCCATCAACGATGCCGTGAAAGGTACGGCAATTGACCGCACGGACATGTATCGTGGGTTCGGTTCTCTCTTCGCAAAACATCTTCCGAAGGTTCCGGAAACATACCGAAAATGGAAGTCCATGCGAATCGAAGTTGAAGAGAAGGCGACTCGCAATGTCAGACAGGAGCCGCCGAAACCGAGGCTCGACATCACACCACTTTTGGGCGGTGAAAAGAAGGCGATAATCGACCGGGAGACGGGAGGGCTCAAGCTATGAGGTGTGAAAATGCTCCCGGAATTCGAGTGGCTCTGCAAGATGTGTTTTTGTCAGACACCCCGCTGTCGCTCCGGCTCGAAAAAACACCCTTGCAAGGGGAAACCCCTCGACCCGATTTGTCCGACAGACGATATGTGAAACCTGCGGCTTCAGTCCGCGCAAACTTTGCACTGAAATGAACGCGAGAGTTGGACAATCGTCTGACATTTCCCACAGCCTGGGCTATGCGCAGAACCGAGACAAGGACGGTGGGATTCTGCTTGCCAACTTCACCGATATTACAGCGTCGCCGGAGGAACAGGCCCGCGACTGGATGGCAACCGCCAACGATTACAAGACCCGGTGCTATACGATAATCATTTCCTTCACTCCGACCGAGACTGTTATGCTACGCTCGATGCCGGATAATGGTAGGGATAAAATCCGAACCATTATCCGGGACTTTCTTGATGAATTGTCGGAACGAGGCAATGACCTGACAGAGTGCCCCTACATCGTGGCGCGCCATGACAATACCGACAACGAGCATTTCCATATTGTTATCCACACTACAGATATGAACGGCAAACGTTTTTGCGATAAATTCATCAACAAGAACGCCAACCGCGCTGCCGCTTGTATCGCCATGAAGTACGGACTGGAGGCACCGCCGAAAGCTGTCGAGCGCGAGACTGCTCATCAGGAGGCTGAAGGTCAACGACGGAAGGAGAAAGCCAAGCGTCAGCATAAGCCGACAGCATCGCAGTTGGAAATTGATGAGAAGATGCGCCGAAAGCGTGCTGTCGAGGAGGCCGCAAAGCGAAAGTCTATGCTCAAATATGTCATCGAGAAAGCTGCTAAAAAGACAGATTCGACTGAAGCCTTTATTGCCGCACTTGCGGAAGAAGGCATAACACTGACCCGCGATGAGAAGAAAGGTATCTGTGCTGTGATGACAGACCCCGATGGGAAGATCAGAAAATATTCTCTTGCCAAAGACTTGGGTGTCGACATGACTCTTATTCCGAATCTTTCAATTCAGGATAAGCCGGTTGTCAAAACGCAGCATTCTTCTCCCTTGAAGCCCATACATCAGCCACGGCTCAATGTCGATGGGGGCGGCAGCTCCCGCAACGCCGAACATGAGATAAACGACGGTCACAATTCCGATGACCCTGACGAGGAATGGAAACGCCGAAACGGATATAAACTGTAAAAACTGAAAACTATGAAGAAGAAACCATCTGCCCTGCGAAACAGCAGGCGAAAACCGGACAATCCGGAAGACAACCTGACGGAGCGCATCACGTTCCGTCTCACCTCCACTGAAAAGAATCAGCTCACCATGAAAGCTAAAGAGCGTGGCATCAAGCTGAGCTTGCTCTGCCGCCTTATAGTCATGCGGCGCAGAATCCCTGACCGCTCACCGCAGACGCTCCAATGGTTCCGCGACCTTGTGGGCATGAAGAACAATCTCAACCAGATTGCACACCACCTCAACACTACAAAAGAGCCTGACCAATGGACTATTGAGGCTATACGCTTCATAGCCTCAGAAATAGACAAAGCAAAAAACACCTTGACCGACAGCAGCCATGAGTAATCCATTTGAAAACGTGCCAGCTTCGGCAGATGTGCCCGGCACCATCGACAAGAAAACGGTCTCTGCATTGTCAGGCATTGCCGACCGCTTCGAGAAAGCTGCCTCAAGAAACGAGACGATTGTCAAAAACGAGGAAGAGCTTGCAGGAGTGATATTCGATCTGCTCCTCGATGATGACGGTTCAGTCAAGGACTTCGGTCATGCAGCTGAGATACGGGGTCTGATTGACGAAGCCTGGAAGCAACAGGAGCGAGGCATAGCCAACCTTGGCGAGATAATCAGATCCATACCCACAAGCGTCAGGGCAGAACTTGGTGAGGAAGACCGGAAGCTGCTCGATTCCAATTTCAGGAGCTGGAAAGACGTGTTCCGGCTCTACCTCCCTTCCTTCGGCATCGTTGGGGCGATAGTCGGTATAGTCCTGACCGGAAGTATAATGCTCTCAAATTCTGCATCAAATACCAAGCGAGAATACGAACAGCGCATCGGTCAGCTCGATAAGTGGTACGAAGACAACGCCGACGCCATAGCCTTCGGGCAATTCTACCGTGAGAACTACCCCAAACAATACAGCCAATGGCACACCGGCCAGTGGCAGCAGGACATCGCCTACCGCGACTCCCTCCGCCGCGCCCACTCCCTCGACCGCCTCCGCCGCCTCTACCAATCCGACGACTGACACCACCAAAACTCTACACCAAGCAATTAATTCGCCTGATGTAGAGTTTTTTCCATCTGCTTTTTCTGCAAATAGTAGCTCCAGTATCAGAAAAAATAGCTAACTTTGCATTTATAGCAACGACAAACATCTGAAAATGGCCGAAACAAATTAAAATATTGGCAAAACACGCCACACAACCTCAACGCGTGGCGCTTTGCTTTGCAAAGAATCGTTCTAAACTCCCACGCAGTCGTTGCAGGCTCGGTCAGCCCTCAGATAACTGCCCCCGGAGTTTTTTTGTTTAACGCATGAAAGCAATCGAAATACAGGAACTGTTCAACAGTTTTGAGGCCATAGCTATCGAATATGAAGGCGTGGAGTGTTGGAGCGCCCGCGAACTCGCTCCTGTAATGGGATATGTCCAGTGGCGCAACTTTCAGTCTATCATAGAAAAGGCAAAAGAATCGGCTGAAAATGCCGGAGAATTGGTCTCGGATCATTTTGCCGACGTCAGCAAAACGATAGATATGCCTAAAGGTGCTAAACGTCAGATAGATGACGTAATGCTGACCCGCTATGCCTGCTACCTTGTGGCGCAAAATGGCGACCCTCGAAAGCCTGAGATTGCTTTCGCACAGAATTACTTCGCAGTCCAGACACGCCGTGCAGAGCTTGTTCATCAGCGTCTTCTTGACTACGAGCGCGTACAGGCTCGTGCGAAACTCGCAGAAACAGAGCATACACTCTCCGGCGTGCTGTATGAGAGAGGCGTTGACTCCAAAGGTTTTGCCATAATCAGAGCTAAAGGCGACCGTGCATTATTCGGTCTTGATACCGCCATGATGAAACGCCGTGTAGGTGCGCCTGAAAAACGACCACTTGCCGATTTTCTCTCTACAATCGCGATAAAGGCCAAAGACCTTGCCGCTGAAATGACCTCGGTAAATGTTCAGCAGAAAGATCTTCGCGGGCAGATAGGTATAGAACGAGAGCATATCGACAACAACAGCGCAGTCCGCAATATGCTCCTCGACCGAGGCATACGCCCCGAATCGCTCCCGGCTGGCGAAGATGTGAAAAAAGTGGAACGCCGACTAAAAGCCGACGAGAAGAAAATCCTCCCCAAAAAGAAAAAGTAACAGTATTGCATGGCAAAGAAAACCAAATCATATTCTCAGGTACAGGCTACCGACAAACTGGAGCAGCTTGGTCAGCGCGGCACTTCGGCGTCGGAGTTCATTTATGACCTCCTGCGCATCTTCGCCGGATATGGCGACGGACAGATACGCCGTACCAAGGACGGCCCCGGCAATCTTGCTAAAGATGGCGAGACAGTCCTTATCAAGAATCTTGTCGCTTATCGCGAAGCCGTTGTCAATATTCTCGACGGCGATTGCTCTAAGATGTACTATGTTATCAACGCCATGCGCGATGATGCGAAGATAGCCAAGCACTCCCCACGTCTCTACATCGTGAGCAACGGCGTTTTTGTTGTGGCATACGATCCCAAAGAAAATGACTGGTACGAGAACCGCATTGACCTTCTGTGGAAAGACTTTGAATTTTTCACACCGCTTGCCGGTATTGAAAAAATTCAGTTCACAGCGGAAGCCGAGGCCGACGTTAAGTCAGCCGAGTTGATGGCGAAGCTCTTTGATGATATTCGCCGCTACAATGATATCCGCGACCCTCAGACCGTTCATGCGCTCAACGTGTTTATGTCGCGTCTGCTTTTCTGTTTCTTTGCTGAGGATACCGGCCTTTTCCCCGAAGACAATCTCTTCACCAACACGCTCCGTACTCACACCAAAGAGGACGGCTCTGACCTCGCCGAGTTTATCGACCGTGCTTTCCTTGCTATGTCGACAAACGACCCCGCAGTGCTTTCTACTTTGCCGAAGCTCTACGAAGTATTTCCATACGTCAACGGCGGCCTGTTCCGCGACCGTTATCCCATCCCCGTGCTTTCTCGCCGTGCCCGCACCCTGATTCTCAACTGCGGTGAATACAACTGGCGCGAAATTAACCCAGACATATTCGGCTCGATGATTCAGGCGGTCGTTACCCCGGAACATCGTGCAGGCCTCGGTATGCACTATACCTCGGTGCCGAATATCGAGAAAGTGATACGCCCGCTTTTCCTCGACACGCTCGAAGAAGAATTTGAAGCTGCTTGCGCCGAGGCCCGCGAAAAGATGGCAAAGAAAGCAAACCACGACCGCGCATCTCAGCGGTTGCGCAATCTGCTAAACCGCCTGTCAAACATCAAATTCTTTGATCCTGCCTGCGGTAGCGGCAACTTCCTTATCATCACATATAAGCGACTGCGCGAGCTTGAAATCCGCATTTGGAAAGCGATGCGCGAAATTACCGGCATGGCCTTACTACCATTTCCAAACATCACTCTTACGCAGTTCTATGGCATCGAGCTCGACGAATACGCCGCCGAGACCGCCACGCTCTCCATGTGGCTTGCAGAACATCAGATGAACGTCAAGTTTAAGGAAGAACTCTTTGTCCTTCCCGAAACCTTGCCGTTAAAGCCATCCGGCCACATCGTATGCGGCAACGCCTGTCGCCTCGACTGGAACACCGTATGCCCCCACGCTCCCGAAGATGAAGTCTACATCATGGGCAATCCACCGTATCTTGGAAGTAAACTTCAAGATGCGATACAGAAAGATGATATGAAAGTAGCTCTTTCTGATGTGAAAGATAAAAAAGGCGTAGATTATATAGCTGCTTGGTTTTGGAAGGGCGCAAAATACATTAAAGAGTCAAAAGCAAAGTATGCTTTTGTTACAACGAATTCAATCAGTCAAGGCGAGCAAGTTGCAATGCTATGGAAGCCTATCTTTGACCTTGGACTTGAAATATTCTATGCAAGAACCTCTTTTAAGTGGAGTAACAATGCTAAATACAATGCGGCAGTAACTGTTGCTATCATTGGCGTTGGAAATAAAAACAATACTCAGAAACTCTTGTTTAATGAGCAAGAGAATAAAGCATATAAAGTTAAAAACATCAACCCTTATTTGTCTGCCTCTGACAATGTAATTGTCGCTAAAACATATAATATACCCCAAGGGCTACCTAAAGCTGAATTTGGTTGCATGCCTTATGATAATGGACATTTGTTGTTGAGTGAACCCGAAAAAGATTCTATGCTTGAAAATTATCCCGAAGTGAATATTTTTATCAAGCAAATTATAGGTTCACAGGAATTTCTGAACGACATTCATAGATATTGCCTTTGGATTGACGATGATAAACGAGATGAAGCAGAATCCATTCAACCCATCAAAGAGAGAATTGAAGCGACTGAATACTTTCGACTCAACGAAAGTAAAGATGGTGCGTCATTAGCCGAACGTCCTCATCAGTTTCGTGAACACTATGTTATAACAGATAACAGTAAGGATAAAGTTATTATTCCACGTGTTTCTTCTGAACGCAGACTATACATCCCTATTGGCTATCTTGACAAAAATGTGGTTATATCAGACTCTGCCTTCGCTATCTACGATGCCGAGAAGTGGCTGTTTGCATTGTTGACTTCAAGGATGCACAATCTTTGGGTTCGTACAGTTGGTGGTAGACTAAAAACCGATTATAGATATTCAGCAACCCTCTGTTATAATACATTCCCATTTCCAAAACTGACAACAGCTGAAAAAGAGGTACTGGAGCATCTTGCGCAGAACATCCTCAATATCCGCGACGAGAACTTCGACATGACACTTGGAGAAATGTATAACCCGGAATCAATGCCTGAGGAACTGCGCGATGCTCACCATCAGCTCGACCTTGCCGTGGAGCGCATATACCGCCCCGAGCCGTTCACTTCTGACGAAGAACGCCTCGAACATCTTTTCAAACTCTACGCCAAAATGACAAAGAAATGAATGAACTGGTAAAAAGCACATTATCCGGAGGAATTACTGCTGCCGCAAGTATTACTGGAGACCCAATCCTAACGGTAGCAGCATCTATTGCAGCTCCTGCAGCTTCATCTGTGGCTGTCGATTTTGCATCAAGAACGCTTAGTAAATGGCAATCTAATCGATTTATGAATGGATGCCGACTTATCGCTCAAAAAATAGGTGTGAATATCCACTGTGGCAAATCGTTAAGAGAGGATGGGGCTATGTCTGCTATTGATGGAGAACAAGCTCAACAAGTTTTAGAGGGCATATTACAAAATATCGCCGACGAGTACGAAAAAAAGAAAATCGAGGCACATGCAAGTTTCTTTACAAATCTATGCTTTGATGAGCGTATTGTTTTTGAACAAGCGCTTTATCTGACACGAGTATTGAAGCAATTAAGTTATCGTCAACTTGTTCTTATAGCCATTAGTCATGACGCTCCATTGCAAGCAGGAGGGTGGCTGTTCAAATTTAAAGATTCAGGAAATCCAATATTGAAAAACTATGCGGATTTATACAGCGAAATTCAACATTTAGAGCAAATGAGAATATTGGAAGACTCAAATAGAGGGGTTACTCTTGGAGGATCATCTGCACCTTTACGATTAAGTTTATTCGGGCAAACTATATATGATGAGATAGATCTTGAGTCTATTCCTGAAGCAGACAAACGTTTGGTATCTCAAATGATTTCAACTATCAACAATGCATAATCTCGTCGAAGTAGAATATGCCCGGACGGGCAAATCAAGCAATACCGATGCGCTCGGTATGCGTGAAATGCAAGCTATGGTTTACGCCCAGCGCCATCGTCAGCACTTGCTCGTCAAGGCGCCACCGGCATCGGGAAAAAGCCGTGCCATGATGTTTGTGGCTCTTGATAAACTCGCCAATCAGGGCGTGAAGAAAGTAATCGTGGCCGTTCCTCAGCAAAATATCGGTCGAAGTTTCAAGGACACCCCCTTGAAGAAGTTCGGATTTTTTGCAGACTGGAACGTTGCCCCTTATTGGAATCTTTGCCTTAATGCCGGAAGCGAGAACTCCAAGAAGTCGATTGTCCAAGAGTTTCTTGACCATCCCACTGCTACAAAACTCGTCTGCACCCATGCCACGCTCCTTAACTCGCTCAACGGCATTGATGCGCGAAAACTCGACAATGTTTTCTTCGGCATCGACGAATTTCACCACGGCTCGGCTGACGAGGACAACCGTCTCGGCACTCTCATTCGCCGACTTCTCAACGAAACATCGGCTCACATACTCGCCATGACCGGCTCATACTTCCGTGGCGACGCCGTTCCGGTTATGCGCCCTGAGGATGAGGCAATGTTTCAGCCGACAATCAACTACAACTACTATCAGCAGCTGAACGGCTATAAATGGCTCAAAAGCCTTGGCATCGGCTACAGCTTCTTCCAAGGCAACTACCTTACAGCCATTCCCGATGTACTCGACACCCACAAGAAAACGCTTATCCATATTCCGCACCCCAACAGCAAGACAGGGGCGTTCATGAACAAGCACGACCAGGTGGCAGAGATTATCAAATATATCGGAGAGATTGTCGACCGGGATTATAACAATTATCTCTACAAAGTCAAGACTGCCGATGGTCGTATTCTTACCGTCGGCGACCTCGTCGAGGATAGCAAAGAGCAGCGCGATGCGTTACAGTCATATCTACAACGCATGAACAGCCGTGACTCGCTCGACATCCTCATAGCCCTCGGCACAGCCAAGGAGGGCTTTGACTGGGAGTGGTGTGAACACTGTGTCACCATCGGCATACGCGCTTCGCTGACCGAAGTCGTTCAGATCATCGGCCGATGCACGCGTGACTGCGAGGGTAAGACCCATGCGCAGTTTACAAACCTTATTCCATGCCCTGATGCAGCGCAAGACGATATTTCTATGGCGGTCAACGACTTCCTGAAAGCCATATCCGCTTCATTGCTTATGGAGCAGGTTATGGCCCCCAAATGGAACTTCAAGACCAAGGTCGATGATGAAGACAATCCCGAAAAGCCGAAAAAGCCGGGCGAAGATGACCATGTTATCGAGGTCAAAGACCTGCCGAAGCTCAACGAGAAAACCAAAGCCATCGTCGAAAACGATCTTGACACTCTCGTTGCAACTACGCTCTCTGATAAAAATATCCGAGAGGCTATCATCGGCGAGGGTATGGCCGAAATGATTACCGAGGTTTACATTCCCAAGATTATCCGCGACACATATCCCGACCTTAACGAGGAAGAAGTCGATGCGGTTGCAAAGCACACAATCCTGACCATCGCCACACAGGGCGAACAGGTTGTAGTCCCCGATGATTCCGGCAATAGGTTCATCAGGATTGCCAATAAGTTTGTCAACCTGAACGACCTTGATATCAACCTTATTGCCGAAATAAATCCTTTTCAGCGCGCATACGAGGTTGTCAGCAAATCGCTCACCCCGGAAGTGCTACGCACCATTCAATATGTTATCGAAGATAAGCGTTCGGAGAAGCTGAGTGATGAAGAGGCAATTTTGCTTTTCACAAAATATCTCCCCAAGTGGCGCGAGGGAAATCCGGGCAAAACAAAGCCGGAGATTACCGACGGCGACCCGCTGGCGCGCCGTATAGCTATGGCTATCGAACATCTTCGTAAACTCAAACGCAATAAACTCGCACAGCAGCAATGATCAACTGGGAAAAGGAACTCGAAGCGATATTTAACGACCCTCTCTTGGCCGATGTTACCGCTCCACGAAAGCGGGCTACATCGAGCGACCGCCTGATTGCCGGATTCCAAGAGATACTTGCCTTCCACGAAGCCAATGGTCGACTTCCCGAAGATACGCCCGAAGAAGCCTCGCTATTCCATAAATGGACCGGGCTACTGAAAAGCGAGAAAAAGATTGAGCGTTGTCGCCCCTTTGATGACCTCGGTATTCTTCCACAGTCGGTTCAGACTGTGGAAGAACCGCAAGCCGAATATCACCGCGAGCAGACTGAGGAAGAACAGCTTGAAGCTATCCTTAATGACCCATTGCTCGCTGATATTGAGGATGGTGCTGACCTCGGTTTGTTTGACGTGCCGGAATACATGCGCCAACGCCTTGAAGCGCGGAAAGAAGCCGAGTATATTGGCAAACGTCGCCCTTGCGAAGACTTCGACAAGTACACTGATGGCTTCAAGGAGATTCAGCAAGGGCTGAAATCCGGCAAATATAAGCTCGTGAAGTTTAGCGAGCCGAATCTGAAAGTCGGTCGCTACTTCGTCGAACAGGGTATCATTGGCTATCTTGCCGCTTTCGAGCAAGAGGCGAAGAATAATCTCAATCGAGTTGATGGCCGTACTCGCGTCATCTATGAAAACGGCTCTGAGGCCGACATCAAATTCCGTACAATCACTAAAAACCTTTCTGTCGACGGTTATAGCATTATGGATTGTTCGGAAATGTCGCCCGAAGATTTTGAGGAATGCTTCACACTCACCGATAAAGACGTTGAGAGTGGAACAATCTATGTACTTCGCTCTAAATCTTCTCGCCCCGAAATTGCAGCAATCAAAGACCTCTATAAAATCGGTTTTACCGTTACCTCTGTTGAGAGTCGTATTGCCAACGCCAAGAACGAGCCGACATATCTTTGTGCTGATGTCGAGGTTGTGGCTACATGGAAAGTCTACAATGTAAAATCTTCGACGTTCGAGGCTCTCATCCACAAACTCTTTGCGCTCGTCCAATTACAGGTAACTGTCGACGGCCACCGACCCAAAGAATGGTTTATCGTGCCGTTCAAAGTGATAGAGGAAGCTGTAACCGCAATCATATCTGGCAAGCCGATAGAATATAACCCGCAACTTCAACAAATAATATATCTATCTTGCACATGAGAATATATCATTATACAAATATAGAAACATTGGCTCTTATTTTAAAGAATAGAACCATTAGATTCAATCGATTAGACCATGTTGATGACTTAGAAGAAGGTCGAGTTGAATGTTCAGGGATCAAACTTGGTCAGTATATTTTTGTTTCATGTTGGACCGAGGATTGGGAAGAAAGTATACCATTATGGCGTATGTATACAGAAAAAGGAACTGGTGTGAGAATTAGTTTGCCTAAGGAAATGTTTAAGACATATGCTTATAATGATGGCGATATTATCAGTGGGGTTACAATGGAAGGAAATGTACGTACTCTAATGTCACCAAAGATGTTTGGAATGAAAAATATATTCATCTTACCATGTTTTAATGAGGGCGTATTCTACCGAAAGGTGCAGTATGTTCAAAATGTTAAAGAAGCTATGAAAGATGCTGTAAAAATCAATACTGATGGTTCCATAAATTTCCAGTTGTCTAAGTGGGGGGCATTTAAAAATTCAAGATGGAAGTTTCAAAATGAAAGTAGATTTGTCCTAACTATCTATCCAAAACCTGCTGAGATTTCTACTGGAGACGAATTATTCGCATTATGGCTTCGTTCGGCAATACAAAATGGAGTACCCAATACTATAGAATATTATGATCTAGAACTAGATGCAAATGCCATAAATTCTATGGAAATCACCCTTTGCCCAAATATGTCTGATGGCAATAAAATTTTAGTAGAAAGTTTGTGCTCGAGGTATATTGATAACAAGAATATGATTCCAAAAGAGAGTGCCCTAAATAATTTTGTCAAATTAAAATAGTGACAGTTATGAAATTCTGGAATTATATAGGAGAGTTTTTGTTGTTTCGATGGCTATTTGACAAGCGTAACAGGAATAACAACATAGGCAACGCTCATAGTGTCGATGCAAGTCGCTACTCGGATTGGAGCTATGCAGAGGGGGATAACTTTAGCCCGGTTGATTATCTCCATACCGTCGGTCCCTCATATCGCGGAGCCGACATTTACGATGAAGAAGACGATGCGCTTGATGATTATGACCCGACAGACAGTGATGATTACCAGTCCGATGGCTCCACCAAAACTTACGGCCATTACAGCGACTATGGCTATTCCCAGTCATACGATGATTTCCACGAAGAGCAGGATAACTACGACATGATAGATGATGATTTTTAGAATGACTGATGTATCATGGATAACGGGCAGATAATATTATTTCAGACGCAAGGAGGCGAGACGAAGATTGAGGTTCGGCTTGCCAATGAATCTGTGTGTGTTTCACCGTTGATTATTTAGCATAAATTCAATCACCCGATTAATTAAATAGAGAAAGATATGCAAACGCCTCCTTTTATAGTGTCGCCATTGGCAATAAATCTCATTGCGGAAATTTCGGCTTTGTTGGAGCGGTATGCCATCGCGCTTGAAAACGAGGACGGATTGCGGCTGCGCAAAGCGAACCGTATCAAGACCATACACAGTTCTCTTGCTATTGAAGGCAATACGCTGTCAGAAGATGAAGTAGCGGATATTATCAACGGCAAGAATGTCGTCGCCCCGATTCGGCAGATTCAAGAGGTGAGGAATGCAATAAAGGCGTATGAACTTTATGGCTCTCTAAATCCGTTCAAAGAGTCAGACTTGAAGAAAGCACACTCAGTTATGATGGAGGCGTTGACCGATGATGCCGGACGGTACCGCAACGCAGGCGTTGGCGTTTTCGGCGAAAAGGGTTTGGTACACATGGCTCCGAGTGCGTCGATGGTGCCTCAGCTTATGGGAAACCTGTTTGAATGGCTAAAAAGTTCCCAAGACCATCTGCTGATTCGGTCGTGCGTATTCCATTACGAATTTGAGTTCATACATCCGTTTAGCGATGGCAACGGACGCACCGGGAGACTTTGGCAATCGCTCATATTGGGCAGGCTGAATCCCGTTTTTGAGCATCTGCCGGTAGAGAATATGGTTTTCTCCAATCAGCAACGATACTACGATGCTATTGCCGCATCTACTGCTGCCGGACAATCGGGGCCGTTCATTGATTTTATGCTGACAGAAATCCGTGACACACTGGAAAAGCATAAAACAACAGAGAAAGTTCCTAATAAAGTTCCTGACAAAGTTCCTAATAAATCGGAGACCCATATCCTTGAATTATTGCTGAAATCGCCGCATATAACGGCAGCTGAAATTGCCTCAGAAATAGGGATTACCGACCGTGCAGTAAGAAAGATTATAAGTGCCTTGAAAGGGAAAGGGCTTGTGGAGCGCGTCGGAAGTAACAAATCGGGCTATTGGAAAGTGAATCTCAAATGAAGTTTCATATTGATTATGAATGAGAATAATTTCATCGACATATTTCAATCGTTGATTTCGCATAAAGAAAGTGAGGTCGTGGAGTTCAAGAAGGCGGAGAACAGCTTTGACTTCGATGACTTGGGCAAGTATTTCTCGGCGTTAAGCAACGAGGCGAATCTTCGTGGGCTTGATTTCGCATGGTTGATTTTTGGCTATGACGAGAAGAGGCATGAGATTGTCGGCACATCGTATAAAAACGGAGAGAGTGCACTCAATAATCTCAAGCATGATTTCGCACAGCATACAACTGACGGCCAGACGTTCCGCGAGATTGTTCCGCTTGAAGTTGACGGCAAGCGTATCCTGATGTTCAAGATTCCGGCTTCTCCGCGAAATATCGTGATGAAGTGGAAAGGAATCGCATTCGGTCGCGACGGCGAGAGTCTGAAGCCGCTCAACCAATCAAAGATGGATGAAATTCGGCATCAGACACCGGAACCGGATTGGTCGGCAGAACTTGTACCAAATGCAACAATCGACGACCTCGATGAAGTGGCTATTGCCAAAGCTCGCAAGATGTTCAAGAAAGTACACAGCCGCATACCTGCTGAGGAGGTCAACCGCTGGTCTACAGAAGAGTTCCTTAGCAAGTGTGAGCTGATGGTTGACGGCAAGCTCACACGCGCCGCAATCATTCTACTCGGCAAGATATTCTCTGACAGTAAACTGCGTCCTGCTGTCGCCGAAGTGACTTGGACTCTCCGTGACGAGAAGCAGGATGTGGTTGATTATGAGCATTTCTCCGTTCCATTTATCCTGACGGTCGATGAGATTCTTGCCAAGATACATAACCTGACGTTGCGTGAAATGCCCGGCGGAACGCTGTTCCCTGACACAATGAAACAGTACGACGACTATACCATTCGCGAGGCATTACATAACTGCATAGCACACCAGGATTATACTCTGCGTCAAAGAATTAACTTCGTTGAAAATCCGGGCTTCCTGTACTATGCCAATGGAGGTTCGTTCATCCCAGGCACATTGGAGAATGCACTTGCTACAAACGGCCCGCAGCGATTCTTCCGCAATGCCTGTCTGTGCAAGGCTATGGTTCATTTCAATATGATTGACACCGTGAGCCGAGGAATCAAGAAGATGTTTACAGAGCAGATGGAACGCCGTTTCCCGATGCCCGATTATGAGATTGACAACGAGAAGAAAGAAGTGGCCGTGCGCATCTATGGCAATGCCATCAATGAACGATATACCAAGCTTCTCAAAGATAACAATACCCTGACACTCCACGACTGCATTTCCCTCGATGCCATTCAGAAAGGACACCGTATAGATGAGGAGATAGCGCAAGACCTCATGAAACGCGGACTAATCGAAGGTGAGGCCCCCAACTATACTATCTCCCTCGGAGTGGCGAAAGCCTCCAAGCAGCTCCCCAGCTACACCAAAGCCAAGGGCTTGGACAAATCAAGACTTAAACAAATGATTCTTCAGTTACTGCAAAATGCTGGAGAAGATGGCGCACGACGTGAAACAATATTTGAATACCTCAAGGAAGTATTGCCCTCAAGTAAGACTCAAGAACAGCAGCTTCGCTATTTGGGCCGACTTCTTGTTGAAATGAATGACGAAGGAACAATTGAAAGAAACGGTTTGAAATGGCAGATTGATGAGGCATCCGACCGAAAGGACTCCTAATCCGACCGTTTTTTAAGGCATCCGACCGAAAAGGCGCCTAATCCGACCGTTTTTAAGGCATCCGACCGATTTTTCGGTCGGATGACTCTTGTCAGCTCGCAAGATTATCGCTAATTTTGCAGACGAAAGCAGCAAGCCCGGTGTGGCTTGGAAATGGAGGCTGTGACAGCCTCGAACAACAAGAAAAGACGGTTCCGCCAAGTCAATGACTTACCAAAATCAGGCATGAACCATTTAAACTGCAACTCCTTAATAAACGCATAGTTGCCAACACTGCATCGTACCATGCAGGAGCAAGAACCTACCAAACGAGAACTCGATAAACTGTATGGCTGATTAAAGCGAATGAAATTAGTAGCACAACTATTTGAAAAACATTTTTTATGTACAAGAATCTTTTTTATCTCGACAAAATGTAGGTGTTTAATCAGTCTGTCTAACCGACAGACATCAACTCTTACATTTTATGAGCAGAAGCAAAAGAAAAACTCCCATGAGCACATTCGCCACTTCTCAAAAAGACGACAAGCGAATGGTCAATCGCATCTTTCGTCACAAATCCAAACAAGCTATCAATACTGGCCATGAACCTCCACATAGGCTACGAGAGGTAAGTGACGTATATTGCTTTGCTGGTGATGGCAAAACTTACTGGAGCTTTGATTGGAAAGATATCGAAAAAATTATGCGAAAGTAAAAAGAGGCGGAAATCAACAATTGGTCTCCGCCTCTTTTTTAATATGTTATCCTCATATCAAAAAATGTTCCGGAAATAATCTCACTTATACGTAATCTCACTCCAATGCTTGCTGAAGGCTATCTCTGCTGCATCATCAAGGTATTCGAGTAGGAATTTGAATGGGAATGGATACGTCATAAGTTCATTCCATCTGCCAAAACCAAACTTCAGCATGTCGGCTATCTCCATTATCTGATTCTCTATCTGCTCCGGATGCTCCTTGTGCAAAACAAATATACGTCTCGCCCTCGGCATTTTATCCATCTTATGACTCTTATCCAATTGGATACTGTCATTATTTATTCCCGCAATGTAGGAATATGAAGCATTCGGCTCGCCATCCAATCCTTCCGTATGCCACAAATGGAAACCTACATAACCTCTCAAATATTTACGGGCGACTCTCTTTCTTTTAAAAAAAGCTAATGGATTCTCCCCTTTTGCAATCTCAACATATCCATCGTCAATAAGCGATACGTCAAGCATGGGGATTTCATCTGTGTCAATAATTAGAAAAACGTTTCCATTTTTCTTCATTGCCATATAATCACGGGCTCCCCTTATCTTTTCAAAGTTTGCATAATGCAACTTCTCATTGACAAAACTTTCGAAGTCACATAGGATATCCGATTCTGAGGATTCAGGGAATCCAAAGTCTTTGATATTAATGACATTATCTTTGGCTATTGATAAAGATGCCCCAATCACGTTTCCTCGGTTTATCTTATATCTGATAAATTCCCATTCCTTTAGTAAATCACCCAACTTAGGTGGCAGACTCCGATTAATCAAGCAATCCTTAACCATCAATTCAATCAAGATTCTTCTGGCTTCTGCCTTGCTAATCTTATTTGCCATTCCCTTATCGAATACCTTATGCTGCAAGGCTGTTGCATTGTGAGCCTTACGGTAGTGTGACTGCGTATAATGAGTCATATCTATCTGTTCGCCTATCGGTTCAACAAGTTTTATCAGCATATCATCATTTACGCGTTTCTTCGGGAATCGAAGTATATCTCCGACAACCTGAATAAACTCATTTTGCATCTCAACAATAAGTTCGCCGGATTCCTTAGTGCCAAAAGGATCTTCAAAGGATATATTTTTACCATCAAAATACTCTTTAAGCGAAGCCAACATATCTTTCTCCGGTTTATATTGATCAAAGTGCATTAAATCAAAATTCTCAAAATCAATCTCCAAAACGCCCCTATACTTATCATTTACAGATTCCACCACCTGCGATAGCGCAAATAGTTTCCCATGTATATAGTCTTCCGGTTTGTATGGCCAATACGGAACGATATTACGCTTGTCGGGTAGTATCTTTTTCTTAATATATAGATCTTCTATATTTAAGTCGCTATCCTTTAGATTCCTTATAACAATCGGTTTTACCGATAATCCCGACCACCATTGTCCATAAATATCTTTACTGACCTGAAACACACAGTTTCCATATTTACGCAATTGACCAATGTTTTTGGGGTTGGAAAATGTTGCCGTCTTTGCAGTAAGATTCATATACTCGTTTACTTCAATCTTTAGGCATACTAATTCTTTCCTTGATTTTGATACCAGAAAATTCCTGTCATCACATAGCAGAAGGCTTCCATCATTATACATCATCTTGCCATTCCTAACCTTTCCCAATGAATTGATCGCAAGGGATGCAATGATTCTCTTCCTTAGGCTATCGTCATAATCAGAAAGGTCATCTTCTTTGAAACGGATTTTATCATAGATTCTCAAGCTATTCTTAACCTCCATCACTCTCCCCTTCTCTACAAGAATAAAGAATCTGACGGCAGGATAGCGAAGATCATCCCATCTTGCCCTTATTCCCGTAACAGACAAGCAAACTACATCTGCCAATTGCTCATACGCCAAATTCTTAAATTCCTTATTAAGACTGTAATATGAGATTATAGAGTAGCTGGAGAAAAATCTCTCCATATTTACCTCCACTCTTATCCTATTAGTTGTAAGAGGATAATCATTTATACTATTTACTTCTACCATATCTTAACCATTAATTAATTGTCTTATTCTCTCAATTGCACTTTGTATGACTACGCCATCTTCTGTAATCAGACCTCCAATCTCACGTATACCATCCATCGTTTCCATCCGCATATCCAACAGATTTACAAAAATAATCTCACAATCCAGACTCTTTCTTTTCTCCGCACGTTTTTGGGCAGTCGGCATATCTCCGGGACGATCATAATGTGGGATATCAGGATTCCAGTTTTTAACATCAAAGGCAATTTTATTAGTTCCGTCAGCATTCTTGATGACAAAATCTCCCACTTCATAAACTTTACCCTTGAGGTGAACCAAGTCTTTCTCCGTACAATCGGTATAATGCAAGACAAGGGCCTTAAACGCTTCCTCTCCTATCTCTCCAGCATAATCATACGCCAAAATATTAGGATGGAGAATCAATCCCTCACTTTTCCATTCGGTGGCATATCCGTTTGAAATAAAATATTCCCGGATCACATTGTTTTTCATTAGCACGTCTAATCTGACTGTTGATGGAGACATCGGATATACATTGCCTTTATTTATGGGACATATTCTCTTGCCATCCATCCCATATATAAATTCATTGGATCCGTTTTGTATCCAATCGCCATAACATTTGGTTCTGAACGTCAGTCTCTTCTCCTCCTCTGTGAGGTCATCCAACGATGATATTACCGGTTTGCTTATTATCAACTTCTTATAACTTTGAATCATCATTTGACTTGCCATTACATTATAAGAAATATCTTCCTCCTCCTCATCATCAGAGTCATTATCATTGTACGGATGGGGAGTATATTTTAATGCAATTTCCCGAATCCTATCCAATTGACCTTGCACATAATTTGCATTATTACAGCGAATCACTTCATCCGGATTATCTGATTTTTCCCTCTCATAAGAATGAGTCAGCACATATTGCACCAGCTCCTTAAATTCCTTTGTAAGGGATTTGTCTAAAACTGACTTGTCAAAGAATGGAGTCATTGACCTATCATACAATATATATGTAGTATGTGGCTTATTTCTCGTCCTGCACAACCGCCCTATCGCTTGTTCTACAACAGTCTGCACCCAAGCGGACTTATCCCTGGTTATTCCAGGATTATTCTTTTCGCCAAAATAAAATTTATTTGACAAAGCGTTTCCCATCCAACTTGCGACATCCTCTTTTGAAAGGCAACCACGTTCGTACAACATCATTAATACCAGCATAGCATTATACAGACTTCTTTCATAAGTCTGTTCATTGCCATCCTCGTTTATCATCATATATCCGGCAGGGGCTTGCAGATAAACCGCATCCCAATCCTTTTTAAGTTTTTCATCTGACGAATCCCAATTATCTCCGGCAATATAATCCAATCCGTAGGGGATGCTATATTGCAAATTGGCACCTGCCTTGAAACTTCCATAAGCTGAAACAAGCATTATCTTTGCCTCATTGTCTTCACCCAATTCTTTCAGGATAGATGTCTCGACCTCTTCCCAATCCTTTGAGATACGGATATGCTTGTTTTCCCAATCCGATGGAATCTCAATATCCAATTCGGGATAATCCTTGTATGAACCATCTATCATACAGCATATAACGTTAATCTGATTGCGGTCTTTATCTCCTGTCCTGTTCTGAAAATAAAGCATACTATGTATATCGTCATGAGTATAAAACCAATGATATGCCTCTATAAACTGAAACAGACGATAAATCTGAAAGGATACATCTTTTGCAGACTGATCCGGCTGTAAATTCCTACTAAGATCCCGAATGGTGATGCGGAACCATTTCTCAATCAGACCCTCTTCCTGTGCCTCTTTTGAAAACATTTTCTTATATTTCTCAGGAATCTCATATCTATTGGGATCATTTTTTGGATATTGAAATTTTTCCAAAGGAACAATTTCCACTTTATGTCCGGAAGGATAGGTCTGTGACACCAATTTGTCGAAAGTATGTTTTTCATCAATCAACAAATTATGCACCTTGTTTCCAAGTATCTGTTTCAAATACTTTATATCATAGTTGCTTACAACCGATCTTCCTGATGCAGTCGCAGAACATAACACAACTGACGCCCCCGATGAATTTGCAAGATTGACAATGATTTTCTCTGGAGTTGTGGTTATCTCTCTGCATGAAAGTCTGACCCTATGCAGATTATCACGTTCGTCAACCTCTTCCTGAAAAAATTGAACACCTTGTGAATATACCGAGAAGTCAGGCAGTTTGATATCACCCTTACTACCCTTTATGCTAATATTTTTTCTATTCGTCATGAACTCATACATCTGCTGTTCGAATTGGTACTCAGACGTAGTTTCAAATCTGGAGAACAGTGTATGTATCTCCCGTTCAAGGGTAGGATAACTGAGATACTGATTTTGCGTAGCCGTATTATTTGCCACAGCCTTTATCTCTTCTTCAAAAGTTTTACGGCTGTTTCCTAATGCCTTTGTTATCACATTGCGAAACTGAGATTTTATTGCTGTAGTATTTCCCGATACCAACGAAAGGAATCTATCCATTGTCACAACAACTACATATTTTGATTTTAGCTTTTCATCATCATCAGTATGCACAAGACGGAAATGCCTGTCTCCTCTCTTATAGCAAATGAATGAACGTATCTTATCACCTTTATCTCCTTTTTGTGAAACATTCAGTCTAAAGATCGGTCCGGAGAAAAACACACCTCTTCTATAATTATCAAGGCTTGAAACATCTTCAAGGAATATATTCTTATAAGGCTTTATATCTTTAAAAATTTGTTTCCAATTTGTCTGCGTGATTACCTGCGCTCTATCAATACATTTCTCCAACAATGCGCCATAATATTCATTAGAAATATGCTCAGGAATATCGATAAGATTCTTATATTGCAGATAACCATTATAGCCTTTTGCAAACCGTTTGTAATCACCGGTACTTTGGATAGCTTGATCAATAATAGCATTCCGCATACATACGGCAGCCTGATCAGATTCATCAAATAAAATCAATGTCTTTTTCTTTTCAACAAAATTTGCCAACTGAACCTTTTCCGTCAAAATCGGATCAATTCCATACATTGCTTTGTGCACAGTCATGACAAGCACCCTCTTACTCTTGTAATCCACCTGTGGAAACACATCCTTCAGGGCAGGGAATTTTTTTAATATAACTTCCACCGACACTTTTCTACCAGATCGAGTATTCTCCAGATATTTCTTATAGGTATCGAAAAACGTTCTGACAGCTCTACGCAAATTCGATTCACTCTCATTTATCTGTCCTTGAAGATATTCATTCCTACCATTTGGCTCAATTGTAGTCAAAAGTCCGGAAAGTCCATTAAAAATCTTTTTAACTAAATTGTAATTATACTTGAGTTGATTGACATTATAGTTGCCTTTCTTCAATTCTCTTATTCTACATGACATCTGATCAAGCAACTCTTTGAAACTTCCACTCCTTACAGCTTTAGCTATCACTTCGGGATTATTCTCAATGACAAGTTTATCCGTCGGCTTAATAAGACTATTAACCGAATTTATAAATCGGTCAATTTCTCGGTTCATGCCCTCCACAAGTTTATTTTGGACACAAAGAATGACAATACGGTCAAAATAATCCGGATAGTACTCACAAGTGAGTTTTCCTATCGTGTAGGATTTCCCACCACCGGTTGCAATATCGCAAATATGCACACCTGATGCAATATACGTTTTGAATATATTCTCAACGTGTTCACCAAGTAATTCCTTATGGCTTCTGTTTCCTATTGAGTTTTCCATATTTATTTCTTATAAATTTAGACAACTTCACTATGACTAATCAATTGGATTTCGTTATTTCTATAGAACGCTCCAATTAATATTCATACTACAAAGTTATATATATTTCCTCTAATTTTGAAAATAATTTATTGAAATAATTTCATCCACGATATTCTATTTATATATAAATTATTATACATCAATAAATTATGCAACATCAAATTTATCTTGATTAATCGGGATTTTATTTCAATCATAAGAGAACAATCAATAAAATACAATATTTACGTAGACATCACTACTATTCAAGAATTTCCTTATCAGAATGGATTGTGTCAGATATTATGAATAAAGAAAGACCGACCACTTTGAAGTAGCCGATCTTAAATATTTCGCACAATAACGGATTTATTGACTGATTAGAATTTATATGCAGCTCCTATGAAACCGGAGTGCGTAATGTATTTTTCATTCATGATAATCGGTTTCTAAAAAATCCACTTCATAGTCTTTGTCGTCATCCGTATAGTCTTGTTTTATCTCTATTTTTTCACCGCTTGGAGTGTTGCTTATTAAAGCGTTAACCATAGGAGTGCCGTTTGTGAGATAATTACGCATACCTCGCAACATATCCTTACGCTTCATCTTGTCATATTTTTTCCGACTATAAACCGGAGGAATCGGTTGATCACAGATTTCAATACCCTCGGCAATGAATTGGTGTTGTCCACTGTTTTCGCTTGCTTCAAGAATTAACCCGGGAAGTCCGCAAAGTTTCCACGGTCCATCCTGGATTGGAATATCCGGAGTAAACCACACTGTCCAATGCCTTCCATGATAATCGGTTTCAGCCATGACACATTCGTAGTTTAGGATTGTCTTGGTGGAATAGCCAATTTCCCATTCCATTTCAGCAAACGGTGCGGAATAATATCCATATTCAAGCATCCCTGCCACGTCATAGACTGTGACATCGGATGTAGCGGAAGATTTAATCACATATAAACTCCCGTTACTTGTCGGATAAGCATTATGGTCTCCGGTCGCAATTGCCTTTTTAACTCCCTCATCCATAAGTTTGTTGTAAATCCGTTCCCCAGACGGGGTGGATTTAAGCGAGTCTATATATTCGGTGCACGGACTGAAAAATTTTGAATAATCGTTGTTGGCAAGAAGCACCATCTGATATTTATCATCATAGGCTTTGGCATCGATTTTCAACCGCTTGTGCGGATATGTATAAGTCACACGTATCTCAGCACGTGGATAATCCTTCTTCTTAGCCGATGCAGGAAAGAGAGTGGCAAGTAGAAATATGGATACTATAAGTCCAGTTTTCATCTGTATGTTGCTTTTCATTTTCTAAGGGATATTGAGATGAGCAGCTCGCGACCACGCAGCCAACGTTGTGACTCAAAAGAGGTGAGCTGGTTGTATGTGGTGTAGTTGTATGTCCTTTCGTTGAGGATATTGTTGAGCATCGCCGACAGTTCGATGCGCTTTGACATCTTGAACACAATCTTCGTGTCGAGCATGAGCACATTTTTGTATGTTCCGGCTGTCAGTTCGTTACGGTAATGCTCACCGCTTATGCGCCACTCCCATTTGCTGTGCGGCAGGATGTTTATGAGAAGTGAATTCTCCATGCTTCCAAGCCAGGAGTTCTTCAAGCCGTTCATCGCCATGCGGCTTGATGAGAAGTCTATAGCATAGTCAAATGAGAACCAACGCACGGGCATACCGTTGATTTTACCTCCGACCGACCACGATGTGCCTACATTGTTGATGGTGCGGTTCTCGGATATGAGATGCGACTCATTGCGGCTGAAGGAACCGTTGACGTTCATGCTGCCACGCATAAAGTCGAGAGTCTTTCCGATACTGCCGTTTGCCATGAGCATCCTGCCGTCATTCTTGGCATCGGTGTAGGAATATACCACGTAGTCACCGTATAGCTGCTGAGCCATCGTATATGGCAGATGCGACCATGACTGCAATACCATTGCATTGGCAAACACACCATTACGGGTATGCTTATAGGATAAGTTTGCCGATATTCTCTGCGATGACGAGTTATAGAAATTGTCAACCCCTTGCCGGAACGAGCGGTAGTTGGTCATGATATATCCCGGCTGGATAAGGTTGAGATTCATCGGCGAACGACCGGTGCCGCCACGCAAGGAGAATGAAAAGCGGTTGTTCGGCTTCCAGTTCATATAGAGCGATGGCGAAAAATATACTTCCGAGCGGTTGGCGAGAGCCTTGTCGAACGCATAGTGTGCAAAACTAACAGGAGCATCCAGGGAGAAATTCACGCGCTTCACCCAATACTCGAATTTAGGTGTGGCATATACGGTGAGATAATTTGTATTCATTACGTTTTCAGTCATCCCCGGTATCTCCTCCGGCATGTCGGGGAGTTCGGTGTTTAGTGAGCGTAGATAGCCCTTCACTCCCCCCTCAAGACTGACCGTTATCCCCTTGACCGAGAACGCGTATGCTGCGCTCTCGTTGGTATAGAAGGCATGGTCCGCTATATGCTGGCGCAACCGGTTTCCGGTCATAGACACGTTGAGAGTCTGCGGCAGCGACTCCCATTCGTTGTCAGCCTTGAATGTAACCAGATGTTTCCCTTTGAAGCGTTTTATCATCTTGAATTCGTTGGCAACGTAATAATCGGGCAGCGATGCCGACTGGTCGTTGGGCAACGAGCCTGCAACCCCGAGGCGCACATCATCCCAGTCGATATTGGTGGTGAGGGTATTATTGATGAAGTTCGTCCTCTTATTCACCTCATAGATGAACTTGCCGGAAACAGCGTGCGAGCGGTCGCGCCCGTCGCGGTTCTCCGTCACTACGCGATCCCCGCTTTCAAGAAAATAGGTAGTGACGTTTGCCGCCTGTGCAGTCATGCGATTGAAGGAATAGTCTATCTGTGCCTTAAACTCACCGTTTTTCAGTTTCCAAAGGTTATTGGTCGACACCAATACGGAGCGGTTAAAGAGTGTGCGTTTGCTACTCAAAGATGGCACACCGGGGAGCGACACGCCCACATAGCGGCTCAATCCCGTCTCCCTGCGCGAGGCAAAGAAATCGGTAGAGTTTGACGACAGGTCCTCGCCGATATTGTTAGTCTTTAACGTGGTTATGTTCTGAAAACCCGCCATCACCGCCATCGCGAAGAGTTCGCCGTCCCATACTGCACCCTCCGGCTGCCATGCGTAGCCGGCTCCGGCATCGCCGTGGACGCTCCACGTCGCCTTTGCCTTGTTCTTCAGCTTGAGGTTGATCGCCGCCTTGTCGGAGAAACTGATTCCCGAAAGCACCTGCATCGGCTGATGGTTCTCCATCACCTCCACCGCACCCACATCATCATGATTTATTCCGTTGGTGGCGATGCCGTACTTTCCGCCAAGCAGATCGGAGCCCTCGATATAGAACTTGTTGATATCCTCCCCCTGATACTGTATCTTCCCGCTCTTGCTGACGTCGATGCCGGGCATACGTTTCAGGACATCGCCGATGCTCCGATCCTGCGCCTGTGCGAAGCTCCCGACATTGTAAGTAATCGTATCCCCTTGCTCCCGTATACGGTCGGCTTTCACCGCCACCTCCTTCAGCATGGTGGAGGAATGTTCCATGACTATTGTCATCGGTAGCTGCACACTATCGAGTTTCACCGTCTGTTTTGCGAAACCCATCATCGACACATCAAGAGTGAAACCCTTGATGGTCGGTGTGGATATTTCAAACTCGCCATTTGCCTTGGTAGTACCATATTTCTTGATCTTCCCTTCGGCATTACGGAGAATAACGGATGCTCCGGTCAGCGGTTCATTTGTGGCTTCCTCCACTACTCTTCCCGTCACATTGACCTGCGCCGCACAATTCAGCATAACGAAAATGAGTATCAATATCAGCGTGAATTTTTTCATAGGTCGTGAGGATAATTTCGTTCTTCTTTATCGTACATCACAGGTTTCCGCTTTTCATTTGTCTGTGCCGGTCCCACACCATAAGCCGCCTGTATCTTGGCAGCGAAATTCGAGTGCTTATACTTCCACCAGTTATTAAAGAATTTGTCACGAGTAACGGTGGAATAACCACGCTTATCATCGTATGTGAAGATACCGACCTCGGCATTTGGATTCTGCATCAAACCCGTGGCTTCAAATATATAATCACTGTTTGCATCATGTGCTTCAAGAATCAAGCCCGGCAGTCCGCAGAGTTTCCACGGGCCTTCCTGAACAGGAATCTCAGGGGCGAACCATGCAGTCCACGTCCTGCCGCGGTAATTAGTCGTTGCCTTGACACATTCATATCCAAGCACTACCTTTGTGCTGTCGCCTATTTCCCATACGGGCTTTTCCCAATCCTCGGAATACTGCCACTGTTCCATATCGAAATAGCACCGTTCGGTAACTTTCTCTTCCGGGATATTCTTATAAATGTAAGACCAATAATGTCCGCACGGCAACTGCTTAGTAACTCCTTTTTCACTCATAATTCTCGCTCGGTCCATTGCCCAGAAAGTAGCCGGATCGCACCTCATTATAGAGTCTTGCCATAATCTCTTGACTCCGCAGAAAACAGACTTGTCCTTACCTATGCGAAGCATCACCGGATCCTTGAAATGTCCTTTGTCATGGTCGGTGGAATCATGATATTCTGTCCTGTCATAATGAACCTCCAGTATTGCAGGCTCCGCATCTTTCACATAGTCGTTGGCAAATGCTGTCAAGGCAATTGATATTACCATCGTTGTGTAAATAAGTCGTTTCATATTCATTAGTGATAATCGGATTCAAGAAAATCTATTTTTGACTCCTCCTCGTTTTTGATGTGATCTTTACCGAGGTTGATACCTATTGCCGCAGAATTTATGGAGCTGCTGTGATCCAAATAATTGCGATACTGCCGAAGCATCTCCATTCGCGACATCTTGTCATATTGCCGATAAGGATAGATCGGATATATCTCTTGATTTGAAGCCTCCAAGCCCGTTGCTACAAAACTGTGTTGTCCTGTTGACTCTTCCGCTTCCAAAATCAAGCCTGGCAATCCGGTGAGTTTCCACGGACCCTCCTGCAATGGTATTTCCGGTGTGAACCATGCTGTCCAATGCCTGCCGTGGTAATCCGCCGTCGCTATGGTACACTCATATCCGAGCACGTTTTTAGTGGAATCTCCGATTTCCCACTGTATTTCGCCAATAGGCTCTGTGTAATAGCCCTGTTCAAGTGATCCGGCTTTGTCATATACAGTCATTTCATTGTCCGGTTTTGAACGGAAAACATATAGAAAAGTTTGATACACCACCGAACTCATCGCACTCCTATCCTTTGTCTCCATATATCGTTTTATAGCATCGTTAAAAAGTTCTTTCTCAACAACACGTCCCTGTGGAGTTGACTGTAATGAATCCTTGAACTCTGTTTTCGGACTATAAAACTTTGACTGCTCTTTATTTGCGAGAAGCACAAACGGTATCTCTCTTTTTATTATGCCGTCAGAGCCACGCACAAAAGTTTCGTTATAAGTATAACCCACTTTTATTTCAGCACGAGGATATTCCTTCTTCTTCGCCAATGCGGTGAAGGGAGACGTCAACAGACAGATGGATATTATAAGTTTTGTTTTCATTTGCTTATTGGTAGAGATTATAGTTTATAAATAAATTCCTCACGTCATGGCAAATAACAATGGGCGATGATCATTTCAAGAAGGGAGCGCGTTAGTCTTCAAGTTCTTTTCTGCATCAACGAAATTTACCGTTGGCAAAGTTAAAAAGAATTCTTTATCCTTCCAAATTTTCAACGTGGAATATCGTCAAAAAAAATATATATGGCTTCCTAATCGTTGATAGATTAGAATTTATATGCCCCGCCAATGAAACCGGAGTGGGTGATATATTTGTCAGTAACAGGATTACCCAAATGGTTTAATGGATAGCCCGAATAGAGACTAAAGTTTGAGATTCCATATCCGATAGTGAAAATAAGCCTGTCAATCTGCATGTTTATACCCCCTTTGAAATCCCAGTTGAAGTATTCGGCACGTTTGCTTCCACTTGCTCCTGGAGAAAGGACTATGCCTGGTTCTGCAAACAGGTAAAATCCTGCATCTTGACTCTTCCAATGTATCAGTTGCGGTGATCTCAACACGACTGAAGATGTGAATTTGAATCTCGCTGCATAGTGATGATGTGTTTCCAACTCATCTTTTCCCCAATCTCCAAACTCCTCAATTTCCGAGGCAACTCCCAACTGCATCTTGACTCCAATGAATTGCATTTGGAAATATGCAATACCAAAATCAAATTGATAGCCATCGTTATTGAGTCCGGCTACAAAGCTGCCTTCCCAATGCTTATGACCATCATCAGTCAATATCGATTGAGAAAAAATAGGGTTAGTGCTTATCATCATAATTATGATAAGCACTAATATCTTATAGTCAAATATACTCTCCGCCATTACCATCTGCGATGATTTGAATCTGATAGATGCAAGCGACAGGATGGAGATAATAGCCACCATCAAAAATTTAATTCTTGTAATCATTGGTTATCGTCATTGTGGGTTATTATTGTTTCTTTTATGAAATCTGTTAAGTCTATATGATACTCATTTTTTGACTGCGCCGCGACAACTCCAGCTCCAGATGTGCAGTTGCTGTAACCCCAGATAGGCTCCCCAAAGCCATAGTCGCTAAATTCGGTCAGAGTGCCGTTGTCGCGCTGCCACACATAGTTCACCCAGTTATAGTAAGAGGGAGAGATGGAATGAATCACAAGGATAAAGTCGCAATCCAGCAAATCATCAAGGCTACCTCTGAACCAGCAGTTGTTGAACTGGAGATTGAGCGTATATGCCTTTTCTGAAAACTGACGGTCGGTGAAGAATGTAAAACCATAGGCATCCCCACCCATTATGGATTCGAATATTCCTATATGCTCACTGAATATCGGTTCCATATCATATTGCAGGTCACTTACTCCAATGCTTAATGACTGACCGGAATCCAATTCATCATCTTGTTCCAAATCCGACATTTCTATCCTTGACGAGAACTTATAGTAGTTCTCTCCTACCGGATCGGCAATAGTAAGTTTTACTCTCAGACGGAACCTAATGTCGTTATATCCATGTTCATTACTCCAGCTGCTGACATCAGAAGCTTCCCATTTTACCTTCTCGATAGGCACTTCATTGGGCACAGTGACCTCTGCATGGACTGACCCTATAGATTTGCTTTGGGCTACAATTCTTATCTCATCCCCTTCTTTGGGAATATAGGAGGCGAGCTGTAGCTGTCCATTTGCATAGATATTGACCGTAGCGTCCTTTACTCCTGAATCATCGGATGTATCTGTATAGAGACGCGATTTGGATACTGAAACTTCTATCGGCTCTCCGGCAGTGACAAGGGAATTTACACAAAGCACAGCCGCATGCGGCATACCGGGCGTGAATGTCTCTTCACATGCCGTCAGTATAGAAAGTAAAAGAAAGAGAAATATCTTTTTCAGAAAAGCCATGTGTAGGAAATTGAAGGTATTACAGGTAATAATTTAACTTTCTTGAACACCGGTTGATAACTAATAGAATAACTATCCGGAGTGATATGTTCCACTTTCTGCTCGCCACGCTTGACTGCCACGGTGTTCATGTGACAATATGCGTTGTATAGTCCGAAAGTCCAGTAGCCATGCCTATTATTCACCACGCAACTTAAATCGAGTCTGTGATAAAAAGGCAATTTGTAACTATTTATCTCGGCTCGCAGTGGCGATTCGCCACCCATCCATTCAGAATCGTCAAACAGCGGTCCGTCCCACACTTGATTGAGAAGCGTGAAGCGATTGCCGGAATGACCGATCCATGAGGCATTAAGCTGCACCTTGCGGTTAATATTCCAGTTGAGCATCACGTTTATGGTATGCCTATTGTCGAATTTTGCAGGAAAAGTGCGACCTCCGTTTTTATTGGCGAATGTGCGGTCAGCCCAGGCAAGCGAATAGGATATCTGTCCGGTGACTTTTCCAAACACCTTTTCCACTTTGAAATCCACACCTTTTGCTGTGCCTTTACCGCTGCAAAGCTGTGCGTTCCACATATCGAGAGGCGGACGAAGGTAATACTCATCACGATAATCAATAAGATCACACATCCATTTCCAGTATCCCTCTACGGAAGCGGCAAAGGTTCCTTCTGGCGATTGCCAGTAACCTCCGACAGATATTTTATCAGCTGTCTGCGGCTTAAACTTCCCTGTTACTGGAATCCATTGGTCAGTCGGGAGTGAGAGATAGCTCTGGTTCAACTGATGCACGTATTGTGTTGTCCGGGTATACGCACCTTTCACAGCCCAATTCTCAGAAGGTCGATAACTGACGGAGATTCGGGGCGATATGCCGTGACTGGTCTTGGCATCAATGTTAAATAAAGAGGCATGAATCCCTGCGTTCATTCTGACCTTATCACTTATTCTCCAGTCATCCTCAATATAGACATTCAACTCATTCGCACCATACGCCCATGTGGAATCAAGCGATTCCAATCTTGTATCTTCCACTTCGTAAAACCTCAACGTCCGGGCAGGAAGAAAGGAATGTCTGACATAATTGGCTCCGAAGCGCACCCTGTTGTTGTCATTCGGGCTCCAATCAAAATCACCTCTGAGAATCCAGTCGTTTATATTGTTGTCGGTGCTGAGCACACTGTTGCTCTCCTGAATATGATTCTGTGCTCTGTCGATATAGTTGGAAACGTGCTTCATACTTGAGAAGAATCTGGTATAAGCGGCTGTAAATTCAGCCGACATACCGGAGTTGAGACGGTAATTCAAACCGGTCTGCACCAGAAGATTTCCCCAGTGCATATCATACTTCTCATCCCAGAAATCTCCGCACGCATCTTTATTGTCAATGCCTTTTTCCTTCGTACCGGTTTTCAATTTGTCGTCTCCGAAGTAGACGCTGACAAAAGCATTGGCATTTGGAGAAAAGAGATGATTGACTCTGGCGTTGAAATCCATGAAATAATAGTTAAACCGCATCTTCTCATCCTCGTTCTGGGAGTTTGCTATCGCCACAAGAGGAATGCTCAGGACATCAAACCATGATCGGCGCAGTCCGACGAGATACGTTGTCTTCTTCCCTATCGGTCCGGAAATATTGAAAGCACCCGATGTGATACCGAGTCTCGCACTGCCGTGGTGTCCGTCACGGTTGCCGTTCTGGAGCCTTACATCCATGAATGAAGACAGACGACCGTCATATTTCGCAGGGATTGACGATTTGAAGAAATCAATATACCTGATTATGTCGGGATTGAACGCCGAAAATAATCCGGCAAAATGATTCACTTGATATAAAGGCACATTCTCAAGCATATACAGATTTTCATCCGCGTTGCCGCCATGCACATACATCCCTGCCATACCTTCTATACCCTCCGCCACTCCGGGTTGGGTCTGCAAGGTCTTGACGACATCTGCCTCTCCAAACAGTACGGGAGTGTTGCGCACCTCACTTGCTGTGACTTTTTTTCGCTCCTATATATGAAGTTTCAACCGCCGGGTCTTCAAGACGCGATAACACAACCACCTCATCAAGCATGGTGGATTTTATTGATAGTGGCGGAAGTTCTACCTTATAAGGGTCCATATTCCGAGATTTCGTTTTAACCGTAGCTTTCTTCTTGGCTTTACGTTTGAGTATGACATTATTTCCCTTTATCTTATATTCAATATCCGTTCCGGCGAAAATGTCGGAAAGCACCTGCTTCAATGGTTTGTTTTTAGCCTTCACAGAAACTTTCATATCCTTCAAAAGTTCTGAGGAATACACGAAATTCTTGCCGGTCTGCTCAATAAGCGACCTGAATACAGTGGCGGCAGGTTGGTTGACTGAGTTGACTGAAACTTTCTGCGCATCAACGGTCAATATCATCGTGGAGAGAATCACAAATAACAGAAGATACCGTCTCATTCCTTTATAGTCATGTTAATGTCGAGAATGTCGTTTATTGTCTCCACAAGCTCCATTGGATTCCCCTCATAATGGAGCGACAGGCGGTAGTTATCCGCATTGTCAGGCAGATTAACCACCTCCACGCCATACACTTCCCTTATCCTATCCACTACCACCGGTAGCGGAGTATCCTCAAAATCTATGATCCTGACAACTTCTCTTGGATTCACGGGCTGATTCTGTGGAATCCCGACATTAGTCTCGGAAATGGAGACGTGATGATATATGACTGCCGCAGTGCCAGTCAATACAACAAATGATGCTATAGCGGCTGCAATACGCATTCGTCTCACACGGAAAGACGATGCTATGCCAAGTCGTTTCCATCCTTTGTCAGCAGAAAATCTGCCCTTACGATATCGTTTCGCTATGTAGGACACTTCTTTTTCCATTGATGTTATCAATTATAATGATGTTGCCAATTATAATGAAGCCGACGTCATTGTCACTTCATTTATATGACACACCTCTTTGAGAGAAGTCCTATCCTGTGGACAAAAATTTTTAAAGAAATGGCAAAAAGAATGGTCTGTGTCCTTGCGACAATGCCTCGCGCAGACGGCTTAATGCCTTTGTCATCTGGTTCTTGACTGTTTTTATTGATATGCCTAACTCATCCGCTATTTCCTGATTGGAAAATCCGTCGCGCTTACTCATCAGAAAAATCTCTCTGCATTTTTCAGGAAGACCGTCAATCGCTTTCCATATTCTTGCATCCCGGATTGACGTGTCGATTGCCTCCTCGCTGATTTCAGGTATAGCATCGATATCTTCAAAATTGTTCTTCCTACGCAGAAAGTTCACACACTCGTTCCTGACACTACGGTAGATGTAAGAGTTGAAATTCTCCACAATAGTCCCAGAAGAAATTGTCTGCCAAGCCTTCAAGAAAGCCTCCTCTACAATATCCTCCGCATTATCTTCATCATCGATAATGCGAAGGGCATACATACCTAACTGTAGATACAGTTTTCTGAAATGATATTCAAACTCTCTTACAGTCATAAGCTAAACATTCTTCCATTATAATATGGCATATTGTCTGTCCCGGCGGGACAGACAATATCAATAAACTGAATCTTAACACAAACAGGACATAATGATACGAGTAATATACCAAAATTTCTTATCCTTATTGATTTATTTGTTGCCATATTCTTAAGACGCTAATCTGCCTAAAAAGTCCTATATAAAAATGCAAAAATAAAAAAAATTAAGATATAATTTATACTTATAAAGTTCTAACTTTATTTCAAAATACCGGAATTGACACAGTATTGTTGAGATATCATATCTCACAGCATAACTTTCTTGTCATTACCCTTGAAACCTTGCAGCCATCAGAACGTCATCATTCTAAGGACATACACTTCCGTGCTGTCATTAGGCATCAGAGTGGTCTGAAGACACGGCTCAGTTGGACGACCGAAGTTGTCCTTATCGAGATTACGGTTCTCGTTGAGATCTTGAAATGCCTGAACAAAGACTTTGAGATTTGTCAGATTGGAGAAGTCAACCGGAATAGACATCTCGGTATCTTCAACCTCAATTGCCTGACGTACTACCGTACTATCACCAACATTGACAGAAAGATAGATAGTTCCTTCTGTATAGGGCAACTCCACAAACTTAATCAGCTGCTTTGATGTCTTGGCGAAGGTTGCCATCGCACAGATAGCAACCACGAATGTGAACAATAATTTTTTCATTTTCTTACATCGTTTATTGTTTCGTAAATCTGGTTATTGTTTAATTTTCTGATTGTCCCGGAACGTTTTGAACCTTTGAATATGTTTAGGCTTACTCCAATCCAAATCAACCGTTCTGAACTTGAAACATGATAAATCCTCTCAAAACCGGCTATATCCGATAAGTCAGAACTTTTCAAGCCGATTCTTCCAATTGGATTGACCACACCTGCCATGAATGTGGCATTACGATAAGAATACCCAACCCCAATATTCAGAAGATTATTATTGATAGTCGTAATGGATTCACCCCATAGCCTATTATAAGCATTGTTGTATTTAGCCATAATCCACCAATGTCCCTTCATAAACATCAACTGTGCGTTTACGAATGGCTGATGATAATTATGGATATAGCCCGATCCTTTACTCTTCATTGTATGCCATCCGCCCTCTAAAGAAAGTGTGAGTTCCCTGACAATCAATTTGGTAGATAATTGACCTTTTATATAGAAATGATTGCAATATCCGGTATTTGAATAGGTTTGCAAAATTGAGCCATCGTGATAACCTTTGGATGAGAGTATTGGTTTATGACTGTATTCATCGCCTATTATGATTTTGGCACTGACACCCTTAAACGAAAAATCCATATCTATCCTCCCATCATATCTTTGATATGGAGATAAGTCAATGTTTCCAACAACAGATTGAAAAGCATCAATCCGCTGCATTACAGGAGATAGATACGCCATATTCGGAGCCACCGTTGTTTCATTCAGAGTAACTGACAAACTTCCCCATTGAACAGGAACATATCGCACAAACACACGAGGATTGAAATGGACTGATCGGTATTCGTGAGGGCTTGAAATATTATAGTAAGTTGCACCAAGACCTATGTTGTATTGGACTTTATCAAGATTCTGCTTCCATTCAACGAAAGCATGATTATTGCTTTCGTCTTCGTTGACATTGGTTTGCTGAGGTAAATATTGAATTTTAGACCAACCGACAGCGCTTTTTATTCCAGAGGACAGTGATCCGCCAGAAAATTTCCTTTCCCATATAAACTCTGAATATAGCCGCCAGCTCCTATTGTCTGTACCTGAAGTTATATTTGTACTTCCTACAGTATAATCACGACTACTCTCAGATGTAATTAGAGATGGGATGACATTGACATAAATCTTATTATCTTTATTGATTTTCCAATGAAAATACAGGTCAAGATCACCCTGCCACGCCTTGACAGGATTTATCTCACGCTGAAATTCATTGAAACTCGTTGTTCCGGTCATAGTGGCTATAGTCCCTTCGGAAATATACCGATCATTTTTACGTATGACACGTGCCTGGGCGTTAAACATCGTCTTATTCCCGTTCTGATACGAATATTGGACTGAACCTTGATGGGTAACCATATCATTAGGGGCCTTAACCCCATCTTCATTTCGTAGAATTTCAGCTCCATTTTCAAATATTATAAGCTCACGATTGTTTCGGTAACAATCCATATTCCACATCGGGTTGAACTTATAATCCACCTTCCATTCGCTTTTGCCAACATTATATTTTAGGGTTGCGACGTAATTTCCCCAACCACGATTAACTGATTGCAGCAGATTTAGCATTGCTCCATAACCTTCGGTCTGCTTTTTTACGGTTATGTCAATGACTGCTCCATAGTTTTTGTAACGAACTCCGGGATTTGATATATACTCAACTTTTGCAATATTCTTTGACGGAATTGATGAAAGTTCGTTCTGAGAAGATGGACGACCATTAATCAGAATCAACAGATTGTCTTTACCCAAAACACTTATTGTACCTGAAGATAAATCTACAATCAACTCAGGAATCTGTAATCCGGCAATAACCTGATTTGCATTTTTGGTAGTTTCTTTAAGGTGTTTATCCGGATAGAATACTGTGGATTCACCTTTCTTAATAATATCTGGAGCGAGTACAACAACCTCATCCAATTCTCGCGTTCGGACACTATCGTTCAGGGTGGACTGCGCCATACATCTACATGAAACTAAGAGAAGTAGGAATGCCTTTGTTTGTCTTGCTATCATCATTATAATGACCTGAAAAGGATGTAATAAGAGTGCTCCCACGTAAATTGAAGGAGCTTATTATTGACGTTCAGCTAAATTTAAATATTCCTTATATTCAGATATTCAACAGCTTCCGCAGATCTTTGACATATTCCTCAAAGGCTTTGCGTCCGGTATCGGTGACGCGACATACTGTGCGCGGTTTCTTGCCGACAAATCCTTTCTCTACCGCAATATATCCGGCTGACGAGAGTTTGTCGAGTTGAACACTGAGATTGCCAGCCGTGGATGAGGTCTTTTCTTTGAGATATACAAAATCAGCCTCCTCCACATTCATAAGGATTGACATAACTGCCAATCTTAATTGCGAATGAAGCAGTGGGTCGAGTTCCTTCATCTTTCTTTGCGGCTTTTATAGTTGAGAATATGACCGGGGAGAATCATCATTAGAGCGAATGACATGATAAACATAGGCATAAACCATCCGGCATACAATGCTATTCCACCGGCTATACAACACAACGTGACAAGTCCTGACACGATTCCGATTCCACCACCCCATATTAAGGATTTCTCACGAATCGCAACACCTTGTACTATCTCGGCAAATCCTACGATGAGCAATGGGAGCATCAGCATCGAACTCCATGTATCCGTGCCTGAAAAAAGAAAAAAGCCGAGGCATATTAATGTAAGGGCAAATGCGCTCAGCCCCACTGTTGTCCATACTGCGTTGCCAATTTTATCCGCATACGTAGTAACACCTGCCTTTTCCCGGCGTTTACGTGCCATTATCGGAGTCGCGATTCCACCGATAATCCAAATCAGATACCAGAACCAGTTCATCGCCGGATTATGGGTCAGATCAATAAGAATCCATACCAAGGCTGCCACACCGACCACCAGATATCCCCACATCAGCAAAATATTGCCATCGCCTATGAAGCGACGAGTCTTCGAGCGCTGAATCATCTCATTGATGATTGCCATACCCTCCAAAGAAGTAATCTTTTTCTCTTCCATAGTTTTATTTATTTAAGAAGTTTATATTATAAACCATATTGGTAAAAAAATAGTCGCTCGCATGAACAACACCGCAAAGATAACATGATTTATTTTATAAACCAAATTATTTTATAAATAATTTCAAAATAATCAAAACAGTGTGTTTTGAGAGCTTTTCCTGCTTGTTTACACATAAATTCCACCAAAACTCCGGCTCGATATGCACAATCTTTTTGCTATCTCTTCATATGTCTCCTTTTGTTGAGCACAATCAGCTTCATTAGTAATAGAAGTGTCCATATCTACAATCATGGACTCTTCAAGATTATCTATGAAGTGATCCGTAATAATGCTATCATTTTTTGAAACGCTGACCAAATCAATAAAATTAAGTTCGCCAAGAGAGACTTATAATCTTTATATCTCTTTGCTTGAATAATAGCTTTCCCTTCTTTTTCCGTTGCACATCTCAGGTCAATTCCTCCATCTCTACCGGACGTAAACGATTCAATCAAGCAATTCCACTCCTTCTGTAAAAGGTCGCGAGTAATTTCTTCAAATTCGCTGTAATATATGTAAATCGTATGTAGCCATATTATTGCTCTTTGATAATACTGTGATTTATAAAAATTGTGTCATGTAGACCGGAAGATATGTAATACTTTCTTCCTTGCGTAAATCCTTTGTGTATATGAGATAACGCTTACTCACCCGCGAGGAAAACTTCTCGCAGAACAAGTCAAGTGATTTGTGGGTCTTGTAGCCTGATGATTTTACCTCAATCGGTACTATCTTAGTCCCGTTTGAAAGGAGAAAATCCACCTCGTAGAGATGGTTGCTTGTATCCGACGGCCATGTGTAGTAATAAAGCTCATGACCGTTTGCCTTCAGCATTTGTGCAACAAGATTTTCATATACATACCCGAGGTCAGCACTCAGTTTATCGGACAGCAGTTTCTCATAGATTATGTTTTCAGTGAACTTCTTATCCCAGAAAGCAAGAGTGATGAATAGACCGGTATCAGCCATAAACATCTTGAATCTATTCCCATCGCGATGCAATGCAAAACCGACATTAGGATCGTTAGCATGATATGCAAGATTTACCACCATTGAATCCTGCATGTCAAACACCTGCTCCCTCAATCGGTCGGGGCGACCACCATCTGTAGCCGAGTAGATCTGATATCTGCTCCAATTGCTTGCCAACTGCGAGGGTATTGCCATGAACATTTTTGAAGTATTGCCAGAAGGGTCTATCTTAATAAAATCCTTCTCATATAAGTTGATTATAGAACGCTTCATCTTGTCAACCTTCTCCATATTATTAGTTTCAAGATAGGTTCTGACGGCCTGTGGCATACCGCCGACAAGCATATATAGCCTAAGGTTCCGCATCTCGCCACGCGCACCTGCATCTCCGATTCCTTTATTGCTTTCAAACAATTTTCTCATAATCGGAATAGAAACCTTATTGCCCAACGCCCACTGGAACTCTTCATAATCCAGTGGATTCAGAATCATCTCTTCTTCCTCGCTTGGTATAAGAATACCCTTTACATTCTGGCGGATTGATATTAATGAACCGGTTTCAATATAATCATATCTGCCATCCGCCACCAAATATTTAATGGCTTGCCGGGCCTTGGGGCAATATTGGACTTCATCAAAAACTATCACAGAATCCCTTTCATGTAGCTCAATGCCGAGGAGCACCTGCATACGCATAAAAAGATAATCAAGATCTGAAACATCGTCAAACAATTCACGAATTTCCATCCTACAGGATGCAAAATCAATAGCGACGTATGATTTGTACTCTTGCTCCGCAAACGTCTGGGCGAGGGTGGATTTGCCAACTCGTCTTGCCCCTTTGATCAACAATGCTGTGCTGCCTTTGGAATCTTGCTTCCACTTCAGCATCTCATCGTAAAGTTTTCTCTTGAATATCATTTTGATTAAGTATATGATTTCGAGTGCAAAGATAACAACTTTGACGATATCCCCAGAATTTACCATGTATTATTTGTCAGTTTACCCCAAATTTTCTTTGTAAAATATGACCTTCATCCCCCATTTTACATTAACCTTGACCGCTCTCCCTAAATTTAATTACTCAATTTTGTCAGAAACCCCTAATTTTATTCTCAAAAACTGTACCAGCCTTAAAAAGTAGGCAGGTTCTAGTCTTGTTCTGATATACCGGAAGAGCGAATTGCATATATGTCGTTAAACTAAAAAGGATACTTAACTTTCATTATTTCACCAGACGTGATTGACCTTCCGTTTCCTACAAGTGTAGGCTTATCAGGATTATAATTGCCTGATGTATCTCCACGATAGATTTTTAATAGAAAATCTCCACTTGGAAGATTGTTGATTGTAAATTCCGCATCCACCAGACAACGACAATCCGCATTGTCTGACGATGGGTATTCTATGATGGTCAAAGCGTTGTCGGAAAACAATATCTTAATGTTGACTTTTTCAAAATCACAGGGATACTCCAATGATGAAAATTTACAACTCACGGTTGATAAATCCGCCCCATACCACATTTGAAACAGACCGTGTTCAGTATTATCTTGATCGCCGTTTCTACTATCGGTATCATAGAATGATGAAAGACATTCACTGTTTTTTAGTTCTTGCAGATATGGTGTTGCTGTCACTATATCATCAATAGTTGAACAAGATGCCAATACAAATAATATGATTGTGCAGGCTGGTAGTAAAATAATATTTTTCATACTCTAATCTATTTTGATTTTCTTCCTGTTGATAATATAGATGCCACTGTTTAGGTTTGAAACAGCATCCGACTCATTTGCATACTTGCCAATGTAAATACCTTGAAGATTATATACTATAATCGGGCTGTTGGCAGATGTAGTCACATCCCTGATAGAAGCATACGGACTTACAGGCAGATGATTGTTGAACCAGTCGATATTTCGACGCAAGGCGTTTTTAATACGGTCTGCCCGTAACTGTGCTGTTTGTGACGGGTCTTCATTCCATCGTTCACAATCGTGTTGCCATGCGGAGGCCAAAGGTAGCACAATCTCATCAATCTTTTCATAAATCTCCGAGAGCCTATCGGGATAGACTTCATTCCAAACAGCTGCAACAGATTGGCAGAAACTGTCGTATTTGATAATCTCGCCAATCCAATGCGGTGTAATGCCGTAATGGACTTTCATCTTGAATGTGTAATCCGTTTTCTCCCGGTTGTAACACACAAGATCCCATATCGGACCGGCAGTCCATTTGGCTCCATCTTTCAAGTCCTTATGGAGATAGAAACTGCCGTGAAATCCATCCGGATTATCCATGACTTCCTGCACGATAAAGAAACGTGCCATACTTTCCACATCAATATACTTTTCCCATTCGGCTGATGTCTTATCTTGGGAGTAAATGGCAGATGTGATGGTCTTGAACTCACCGGTAAGCCATTGCAACTGGGAGTCCGACAGATTTTCCGGTGAATGATAACGCAAGGTGAGATTCCACCTGCTGTTTTCCGGAATTGTTATCTGACATTCATCGTGATAGTTATCCACCTCAACGAGCCAACCGCCGGTTATCAGAGTCTGATCTGTTTCTCCGTCCTGTTGCTCATAGATATTCACACGGTTTTCATCTATGCGTATTGTCTCGGTCAGGAAATACAGACCGATATAATCACCGTTAAGCACAACTTCGACAGGACGGAAATCCGGAGTCCATGCCATATCCATCAGTTTGCCGAGATTGAGTCCGGCAACAGTGTTTTCAGTTGGCTTCAGCAATGCGAAATGCTTGTTCTTAGACATACCCATCACCGCTGTTTTCTTGTCGAACTTTATCTTGTAAGGTTTTTTCGCACCTTTCCATGACGAGTGGCCCCGTCCGCGTATCTGCATGTCCAATGGGCCGGATTCAGATCCCAGCGGCTCGATTGCATCATTCCCTACGGGGTCAAGCCAGTAGGTTGCATTAAGGTATTCGGTCTTGGATGTTATAGGCTGACGGTTTTCAGTTTCAATGTGCATTACGGGCAGAGTTCCTGATATGGAAACAGACGACGGCGATGCTGAAGGTGGCACCGCCGCCTCAATATCATCGGCACATGACACCAGCATCAGCGATGCGATAAAAATTGGTATTATTCTCATATTACTTATGGGCTTTTCTATTATTGATGAAAAAATGTTGAAAAGACTGCATGGAGCGTTTTTCTTTTTTATTCGTTTTGAATAGCATCCATTATCCGATATGTTTCCTTTAGATTTGAAAGAGGTGAGTAATTCTTGCCTGAACATTCAACAAACTCGGCAAAAGCCTGTATCTCCGAAAGAAAACCTTGTGAGTAGAGCTGATTGTTGACCAATAAAGGATTAAAATTGTTTCTTTCTGCGATAATTTGCTCTGAAACAGTGTGAATACCAATCTTTTCGAGCGGCACACCCAGACATTTCTTAGGATGCGGATAATGGCACAGCCTTTCCATCCCGATTAGCCGATATTCTCCCTCCGTGGTATTTATTCGCAGTTTTTCTTCGGGATTGGACCACGAAAAGGCCGTTGACAGTTCAATAAATCCCATGACATTGCCGTGTGATAGCAACATCTGTATAGTGGCGGCTCCATTTCGCTCTCTAAGCTGGAAATCCCTTATCTCCACTTTCCCAAAGAGGAATACGGAAAGATCGACCGCATGGATAAACAGGTCGGTATATGGATTGCCTTCCGAGTAAGCTCCGGTACGGTAAACCATATTATAACTTATCATGTCATGACTTTTCAACTTTTCTTTCAGAGTTTGGATATACGGCGAGTATCTTTTTTGCATACCCACGACCACCTTTTGTTTCACATCCAACCCGATAAGTGATTCAAGCTCAGTTATCGTTTGGCAGGGTGGTTTTTCAACAAAGAGATACTTTCCAGCCTCGATTATGCGCTTGCAGATATGAAAGTGTGATTCAGGAGATACACACACGAACACGCCTTTCACTTCATCGTCATTCAACACATCGTCTAACGAAGTTGTTGCAGCCACATTAAACCGTTGCTCAACCTGCTGCAATTTCCCCGGAGTCTTACAGCATATATATTTGAGCCGTATGCCAAGATATTGCAATACCGGGTACAAGTTTTGCAAAGCATGGTTTCCCACCCCAACAAAGGCATATCGGGCAGAATATGGTGATTGTAACATTTTCTGATTGCGGTATGACTTCCAGCGCCGTATCAGTTTATTAGTCAATTCGTTCATTTTCTGATATTCTTTAGATATTCGCGATAGGTCTGGCGACGGTCAGTGCTCCACTGATATTTGCCGTAGAACAGTTCTATCACTCTCTTTGGCAATACTTTTTCCAGATTGCGCAAAAGAATGATGTCATATTTCCTATGGAAATTTATCCAACATCCGTTACACTCCTTTGAGTAGCGGCATTGCAGGGCTGCACTTTCTTTGGAATTGAATATTTCATCAAGCGTCTTTTCCTTGATATTTCCGAGTGTAACTCCGAGATTCTGGCAGATGGGCACATTGCCGTCGGGATGAATCACAAGCGAATTGCCTATTGAATGACACCGCAGGCGCAGATTGCCGCGACGCCACTGGTCATACAGCACAACAAAATCGTAGTTCTCCTGTGTGCTGTGAATGTTTGCGGGTATGTCGGACAGGTAATCCGTGTCTATTGTCGTCAACATAGATGCAGTGGTGTCGAAATAGTCCATTGTGCCATAGATGCCGATGCGTATGTCAATACCGTATTTGTTCGCAATGTCTATGGTGTACTCCATATCCTTGAAGCTATTGAACGGCGAAAGGCAGAACATTAGCGATATTGGCACATCATCCTTGAGGGCTTCTATGACTTTCATCACTTTGTCGTATCCATCAACTCCGCGCATTTTCCTGTACGCCTCCTTATCGCCGTCAAGCGATACATAAAGGTGCTTTGGTCGGTAACGTCGCGTCAGCGCTATCACTTTATCGGGAGCAAGGCAGTTGGACAGCAAGGTGTAGTTGGGATGATTTGCCTGAAACCACTCCAATATCTCGGCTGCCTGCGGGTGCAACACAAATTCGCCGCCCTCAAGACCGACAGTTGTATCGGTTGTTATGCAGTGGCTCTGCATTATCGCCACGATCTCATCTTTTGAAAGAGTGTCGTTTGGCTTTTGCCAGATGGAGCAGTGAAGACAACGCGACTGACAGCGGTTGGTTGCGTAGATCATAAGCTGCGACAGCTTTTTATCTTGTGGAAACAGTATGTTTCGGGCAAAGAGGATGCCATTTCGGATGTAATCTGATATTTGGTACATATCTTTGAGAGGGATAATTTCACCATATAGATGAAACTACCCTCCATTGACTGCATCAACCATTCCTTATTACTACTTACCATGTCAACCTTAATCCAATCGGTATGGTGAACTCAAACGGTTTGTCTTGCCTTATTGTGCGGATTTCAGTACCGGGGTTGAAATAGTATCTCAACGATGGCTCGGCATAGATACTGAACGAAGGTGTGAAATGATATTGCAACCCCAGACCGCCCTCTACCGACCATTGCATCGGTGCTGAGACATTCAGGCTTTCCGTCATCGGTTTATTCCAACCTTGTTCAAACTTCGTGACAGACTGCGTTGCTCTGACTGGAATATCAAGTGCTGCGCCTCCTTGACCGTAAAGGGAGAAGTGGGGATTTCCGAATATACGATAGTTGAATTTCAACGGTATGCCGATATAATGAATACGCTGTATGGTTTCGGAAGTTTTAATTTCACTTTCGAGTAAGAAGTCACTCCGTAGGAATGAATACCTCATGCCGGTTTCAAGACTCCATCTGCTTGACAAAGATTTGTTAAGCGATAAGCCGATTACAACAGGCATATAGTGGCGGGATTGCTCCCTTACTTCTATCATGTCGGGGTCTTCGCTGGGCAAATCAGGATGTATATCAGAAGGAATCATATAACGGTTGCTTTCGTTTTGTCCCATATCCCCGGTATATGACATCGAGATACTCCAGCCATCCCGATGTGATTGTTTCGAAATATTATTATCAGCCAATAGCCCTGAATTATCAAAAATATGTTTTCGGAGATTAAGAACAGTATACGTGTCCACACTATCTTTCGGCAAAACTATTGCTGTTGAGTCGTCTGGGAGTATCACTGAAGTTATATTGTCTTTTGCTTCCGGTTGAGTTGCTTCGATAATTTGCTTGAGTATCGAGGTTTGCGGAATTGTATCTTCAGATAACTTTTCGACAATTTCTTGAGTGGAGGGTATATGGTTATTATCCTTGTCCGTTTCTTTTGTAATCAGATTTTTAGGATCTGCGGAAGGGTGTCTATCAATCCCTAACCATACATACAGTATCGTTAGCACTACAATAACCAAGCTGAAAATATCAATACCCGTGCGGTATTCGGTTATAAGTTTTCTCAACATAGCTTTCGCATGATGCAGTTGAGAAGAAGATGAATGAGGGGCTATGCCAAGCATCTCACCTATCTCCTTGTGTGACAAGCCATCCAACACAGCAAGACGAAAAACCTCACCATATCCCTCCGGCAGTTTGTAGATGATTTTGCTCAGTACATCCCACGATATGTAGCCATCGGCTGCATCGTTCTCGGAAAGGTCGTTAAAGGATGTGTCGGACATTGGCACTGAGATATGATTTGCCTCATCTCTCAATAATTGCAATGACAGGTTTCTCATTATAGTAGTCAGCCATGATTCAAACCGCTCCGATTTGTTGAGACTTGCAATGGAAGAGTATGCTATAATGAATCCGTCTTGTAAAACGTCTTGTGCCGTGTCGTTATTATGAACAATAGCCTCTATCACCTTCAACATATTAGGCGCATAGAGGCTGTAGAGTTGCCCAAAGGCATCTCTATCTCCTGCTTGGCAGCGTTTCACGAGCTGCGCTGTATTCATTGATTCTGACATATTATATTTGATGCCGAAATTCCTGAAAGGCTGCATCAGATGTATCAAAAAATTCTTCGTCATCGAAATAAATTACTATTTCTCAAGTAACCAACCATATTAAAACTATACAATAAAATGGCTAAGATTTTGAAGGAAATATAGAAACCCGAAGATAGCCTCGGTCGTGCGCATTATACGCTCTTTCCATTCCGGCTCGGTCTCCATCTTCATCTTTAAGGTACTTATTGGCAAACAGTAAATATCACATGGCTTCACAGCCACGATTGCCACTCTCGCTTTTTGCCCATATAACGACCACGGAAAATCAGCGATAAACTCACCGTCAGACTGCATACCGACAACATACTCCACACCATTTTCATAATTATCGTATATATGGAGCTTTATCTTATTTCAAATTCGATATATGCGGTGTCTTGCTCCTCCTTATTATCAAAACTGAATGTCTTTGCCAACCGATATATGCCTGGTCCTAAATTCTTTCCATAAAACCACGGCTTAACTACATCATTGCAGGTAGAGGATGCTTCGAGAATATATGCAATCATATTGAACACAATCTCACAACGACCGTCATTCATGTATTTTGTATCTATCGAAAGTTCTTTCCATAGCCCGTTTTCTTTACGCTGGATCTCAAACCATTCTCCGAAAAAAACACGCGAATCGGTATTGTTGCGCCACTCAATCTTAAGGGAATCTATCGGGAATCCCACATCATCTGCATGTTTGATTTATAAGGGCTGCAAGGATTTAGTTTATTTACAACAGCTCCCGACATTTTCACATCGGGAGCCGCAGGGTTTGGTATGATTAGCTGTATTATAGTTCTACATTGATATAATATTTTCCGTTCCAAACGATTATTCCGTCCTCGTCTGTGACTGCTATTTTATATATGGGAGATGTTGTTAGATCTCTTTTAGCTATGACATTACCGGTCCAATCTATTTTATAGATGCAAGGAACGGTTGTTTCCCTTTCAGAGTACATGCAACCCCAATAAAGTGCATAGATATAATCAGACGAGGCGGAAATATCTACAAAATGCAATGGCGTCAGATCTTCAAAATCAGCTTCTTCAAGTAGTTTGGGATCAAATGTATCCGCTGCAATTTGTACTCGCTTCACAAGTTCTCCATCCATACCGAATATTTCAATTACAGGATGTAGACGATAAGCAAATGCAAGACGATTATGCTTGCCGGAGTATGTCAGCTTCCCGGCATTAGGCATCCAAGATTGCAATTCAGGTGATATTGCAATCTTGCGAATTGTATCCACATTCTCACTTGCCGTGTTAGCAGCCATTGCATATTGTAAGCCATCATTAGGTTCCCGACCAATAAAGACATAGTTATCCTGTGAAACCATTGAAACATCCTGTAAATAGTGCGACATAGGAAATGGAACTGTACTGTTGCCACTTACAAGATATTTCTTTGTACGCGTCAAAGCATTACCGTCTGATAAATCATAGATCTCGCCATCGTCCTGACTAACAATATGTACATTTCCAGAAGCATCAAAGAAAGGATATGGCATATATGATACATAATAGCCGTCTTCGCGTTTACCTATTTCCGGTCTGATACTCAATTTTGCATTTTCATAGTCAATGACGGCACTACGGAGGAACCGCTGTCCGAATCCATCTTCGGTTTCATATACGAAATATAGAGTGTCACCGGATATTTTCATATCGGTAATATGGCGTAATGCCGGCAGGCTGTCGCCTGTAAATTCAAGTGTCTGAACCGATGATGTTGGCTGTGCGTTTGCCGAACAGCCGACCAACATCAGAAGCAATGTAAGGGATATAAGCGTCTTCATTTTATTTCAAGAGATTTATAAGGTATAGGTGTATCTTCAATCTCTGACGCATCGCGGGTTTTACCGTCTTTGCCTGTGATGTATATCCGTCCTTTTCCGCCTATCACACCTAATAGAAATGCATTCGGTGTCTTGTAGCATCGTTCTATTGTCTTGGCAGCTTCCTCCGGTGAGCAAGTTTTCTCATCGTTGTATTGATAGATTTCAATTGGCAATCCGGACTTCTCGAATGCGGTTGCTTCCCATAAAAACTGTTTTTCTGCATCTTCAATTTTCAAGATCAACCCCGGAAGTCCACCGAATTTGTATGGTCCGTATGGCAATGGCAGTTCTGTTGTGAACCACGCGGAATATTTTCGTCCGGCAAATTCAACGGTTGCCATTTGACATTCAAAACCGAGAATGGTCCGTGTGCTGTCAGCGGCAAATTCCCACTGCATAACCGGAACCGGTTCTGAATAATGCAACACCCCTATTCCAATCGGCAACCTATATTTCATATCAGCCTGACGACCTCTGTCGGAAAGCATTATTTCATACTGCCAAGGGGAACCTGGAGGATTCGAGAAAGTATTCGCCCCCCGCTTAGATTGCTCTGTTGCGAGAGAATCGTAATGGTGAATTATATCACTGTAATCCTTGACATTATGCCGTCCAATCAGAAGCGTGCGCACATCATTAAATCTAACATCCGCTTTCGGATGGCATGTGTAATCAAGTGTATAGGTCACGGCATAGCGGGCGGTATCGACAGGGGTAGCCTTGTCAAGCACCTGCGAAAACACGCCAATCTGGGCATTTGCTGTCAACGCTACAATCATTGCCGAAAGGGAAAGTAACTGTTTCATATCGTAAATTTTAGAGTATTCTGAATCTGATTTTGAGTAATATGCTGCGAGGGCGGATATTGTATATCGACATCGCCTCGGTCAGCGCTGATTGACTGGAGTAGATATAATTTTTGCGGTTCAGCAGATTGTCGCAGCACAGGGTGAACGCAAAACGCTTGATCGTGTACCGGACTTCGACATTCAGCAACAGAAACGACTTGTCACCGTCATTGAAATTGTTGTAGTAATGATATACCGAAGTGCGCAGACTTACACCGCCCGGGATGTTGAAGTTAAGAGTCCCTTTGTTTGTCATTGTCTTCAGCCACGGCATACGTTCAAAACCTTGCTGACGGGATGCCGACTGATAGTATTTACCTTCGTAAGATACGGAGAGCCATCTCCACGGAGACAGACTGACATCCCCCTCAACGCTTATGGAGTTTCCGCAATAACGTAGCACCTCGTCCTGCACCAGCAGCGGACTTTCAAAATAGCTGTATCCTGCCGAAAGTCCTATTTTGAGTCTTCGCCAGTCGAAGCCCTGACTGCCTCTTATGCGGGCTGATAGCATATCGGAGGTTTCATTCGTGCGCCGGCTTATTACTCTTGACACCAATCCATCGTAATATGATCCATAGAGCACGTCGGGCTTCCGACGATTCCACGACAGGTCAATTCCGGCAAAACTCATCGAGAGAATATTCTTGAAATCGTAGGAGAATGAGTTATAAAGGTTGCGACCCTCGAATAATCCGGCGACATCGTATGCCGACAATGTGCGGTATGAGGTCAAAATATAATTGGAGTACAGGTTTTGTATCTCCGGTACAGAATAATTGAATGCCGATCTGAGTTTCAGATTATGGTTGCCGTTTATCTTGTAGGAGAAATCGAACTGAGGCTCAACACGTAGCAGATTTCTATCTGAAGTGTTTTCATCCGCTCTGTTCTTCAACCCAAAGTAACGGTAACCGATGGGGATATAGAGCGAAGCATTGAATTTGCGCGTATTCCACGCTATTTCAGTGGCGACACCTGTTTGCATATTGTTTAGATACATATCATTATGCGACTTAACAAGTGCGCTTGTCAGACTGTTGTGATGAAAATTGACAAACAGCGACGGATGAAAGGTAACATTGCCCGCTTTCCATGCCGAGAGTAATCCCGCGCGGTTTTCGATAGAGATATTCCGGTAATCTACATCCTGGCGGAGATTATCGCCGTTAATCATTTCAGGGAAAAGATTGGGCGAGACAGCCAAGCTATGTGGACGCCTCTCAAGATTGACGAGCGAATATATCTCATAACCACGATATTCCGAACTGCGGTCAGTGAGATGAAATTTGTTGAGCAGCCGGTACGTGTCCGTCTTGCCTGTCTGGGATATATCTTCATCTCCTGCCAATATGCGGCTGTCAGCATCAGTGACACTCCAATCAAATTTCAACTGTTCTTTCAAATAGGTTTCGTCACCATTGAGCATATATGTCAGGTCTCCGTAAGCCTTATTGGTGCGGGACCTGCCATTCATCAACTCATCGACTATATTCTGTGAGCCGTCGGGAAGGGTATTCGACGTACTTGAATAGTTCTCTCCGGAATCTCGATCGTTAAGGTATGCAGCATTTATGCCAAGTTCGCCGGATTTGCCTACGCGATACACGTTGTTGAAAGTGGCACTATGCGAACGGTTGAAGAAATAAAGCCGTTTGTCAATCCCCGGAGCTGAAGGCATGGAAATATCGGCGATGTTTGATGTTCGCGAATAGTCGTTGTCAAAGGAATACAGCTCCTGCGACAAATATTCTCCAGTATTGTTCCCCTTGTATGTGGCAAGGAACTGGCTGTTGCGCTTGAAATATGTGGCGATGGCAGAGTTATCCCAAAGCACCTCATCGCCATATCCACCTCCGAGGGTGGCTATGAGATTGAACACACCTTTCACTCCCTCTTTAAGCTTTATATTGATTGATGCCTGCTCTTCGGGGCGCAGACCTTTGAGAGCCTTTATGTCCTGATGGTTTTCAAGCACCTGCACAGTCGAGATGTTGTTGGGGTCGATGTTGTTCGTCGCTATGCCGTAATGACCCTTCATCAGATCCAACCCCTCGATATAGAAATTCTTTATCGGCTTGCCCTGATATGATACCTGCCCGGCATCCGACACTGTGATACCCGGCATTTTCTTCAGCACATCGGCAAGGGCTTGATCATTCTGCGAAAGGAAATTCGCGACATTGTAGTTTATAGTGTCGCCTTGCGAATATATCTTCTTGGATTTCACCACAACCTCTTTCAGTTCGATTGATTTATTCTCCACGACGATGTCGTATGTTCCCGAACGATTAGGTATTTTGATAGTCATCGGTACAATCTCAAGACTTGATACTTTTAGAAACAAGCTATCGCAGTCGTTATTTACAGGTATGGTGAATATGCCATTCTCATCTGTAAAAGCCGATGACAGGATTTGTTTGGGAGAATTGGCAGGAGCGATAATTACATTGATAAAATCCACACCTCTCCCCTGTGCGGTTTTTACAACCCCACAAATTTCAACCTGTGCAATGCCTTGCAAAGCAGACATTAACATAGCTGTTACAGTAATGATATTTATGATATTATTCTTTGGCATAGGTATGAGATTAGCCCGTCACCGCTATGCGGCAACCTAACTAAATTATTATAAATATCTGATTTACATTGGCAAGGATACTTTTCGTATAGGCAGAGCAAATCGCGTGCTTATCTTCCGATCTCCATCTTTCACAACCTCGAATACTATCTGATTGGTAGCACGTTCAACCACCACACGCACTTCGGGATTGTCGTCATGATCAGTAGTCGCACTCACGATATTGCCATCTTCATCAGTCTGTATTCTGACAAGTATCTTATCCGGAATTAAATCTTTATACGCCAACTCCATCGACATTTCAAATTGCTTTAATAGCGGCTCCGGATCAGTCAATGGAGAAGGAAGCCTCATAGTGACTAATGTCGCAGGTAATTCTTTAGGTGTATTTTTTTCAACGGAATATTCTGCAACTATTTCAGTTGGTGGTTGAGTTATTGAAGGAAATTTATTATTCAAGATTGTATCGTGTATGACCACTGACCACGGCGCTGTATCTGCGTATACTGCCAATGCAAGCATCGGAAGTATAGTTAAGGCAATCCATTTGATACCTTTTGGCGAGTCATTTTGATTCATAGTTAGGACTCGCCGACGAAAATCCTTTTTGCTCATGGCAAAATTGTTTGCGATATGCAATGTACGATGACCTACAGCTTTAGCTATAAGTAGCCGTTGGTAACTCAACACGTCAATATTGGAATCAATCACTTTAGCATCAGCCTCATATTCATGATTAAGTTTGATGAGATTCTTGAGCATCCATGCAAATGGGTTATACCACATGAATATGCAGAAAAAATCAGCAATGGCAACATCAATCCAATGTTTCTTAAATGTATGAGCTTCTTCATGTATCAGTATCGATTGCTCATTTTCCGAATATGGAAGGACTATAAATTGCCCCCAACTGAACGGAGTAATCCCATTATTTTCATGACGGCATAGCACATAACCGTCAATCCGCTGTTTCTCTGACTTAGAGATAATCCTCCATAATTGGAAATATGAAATAAATAGCCGAACGGCAAGTACAAAAACGCCGATCCAATATAGACCAAGTATAAACGGCAGAAGTTCAAAGTGTGATGTTACAACTTCTGGTTGCACCACATTAAATGCAGTGATTTCCAAAGGTCGGATGATATTTGTCTGTAGTGAAGGATCTGTTGGCATTGCATCTGCAATTGGCTTATATGTCAATGCGATTGGGACTAAAACCATAATGGCAATTCCTGATAGCATCAACATTCGGTTAAACCGGAACGAGCAACACCGTTTTACCATAATCCAGAAAACCGGATATAGCATCACCATCATAAGAGATGCCGAAAGAGAGTGTGAAAATATAGTGTTCATTACTGTTCGGTTTTATGAGATTGCTCAACCTCGTTGAGTAACTTTCGTAAATCTTCAATCGGCAGATTGCCGTCTTCTACAAATGAAGAAACAACCTTGAGATATGAATTTTTGAAATACCTGCTCACTAAATTTCCGATGGATTTCTTGCCCATTTCCTGTTCGGCTATTGCTGCGTGATAGAGGTAAGTCTTACCTTGTTGGGTGTGTCCAACATATCCTTTATCTTCCAACGCACGCACAATAGTTGATATAGTGTTGAAATGTGGTTTGGGGTCATCATACATGTCAACAATATCCTTAACATGCAATGCTCCGTGTTTCCAAAAGAAACCGAGTACTTCTTCTTCTTTTGCCGTCAGTTTTTCCATACTAAAGAATTTATGGTGCAAATATAAACTATAATTTATAGTTGCAACTATATTTTATAGTTAATAATTGTTAACACCTTTTTTACTGAAGTGTCGCAAGCTGTACTTCAGTTGTTTATGGTTTATGGAAATATACAAATCTTTTAACTCTTACTTATCTCAAAATGAAGTTATTCCTAAAGGTTAACAAACCAATGTGATAACCGAGACTACAAAAATAAGAATAATTCCGGTATGGGACAACATGAAATCTCTGTATGAAGTTTCGTTATTTAGTTCGCCCGGATTGATCTTCCTTGGAATTGCGGAACACGCCGACAACCTTCTCGCGACCGAATGTGTAGCTGATACCAAAGATGACATAAGCACTATTAGGGTTGAATGTGTGTCGAATTGTGTAGTCCGCATAATGTTCCTTTGATTTCGTTTTGTTCCATCCGAATATATCATTAGCTGTCAGACTTAAGTTCAGTCGGTTGTTGAGCAATGCATATCTGATGGTAAAGTTGAGAATCTGGAATGATTCATAGTTTACCATATTTTGCTGCCACGGGAAGAAATGAGTAAACCGAGCATTGAATTTCAATGTCTTCTGCCTGTTGAGCATCCAATTAGCCGACACTTCTATTTTTCCCGACCAATCCTCTATGTTATTTACCTGAAAATCGGATAAGTTGCAGCGTGAATAAGTATGGAACGCTTCTCCTCCCACTTGCATTTCCCACCAATCAAAGATATTACGCTTATATGAAGCATATAAGCCTGTTTTATTAGTTGCCAAGCAGTTGTAAGGTATTGTGCTCATAATCCCATCCTTATCAAAGCGGCGAATGTGGGTGATTGCATCAGATGCAAAAGATGTATATAGCACAGCGTAAAGTCCCCCCAACCCGTAGTAGTTTATTTCCGCATTGTTATAGATTGTAGGTTTTAACTCCGGATTTCCACCGGAATATTCATCTGTTGTAGAATAATACCTGAATGGGTTTAGTTCCCATAGATTTGGACGTCCCATCCCAATGGAATAGCCTAGATTAAAAGACCCGATATTGTTTTTACTCCATGAAAGATTGGCAGTAGGAAACAACTGACCATAATTATTTCTATTGATTTCAGAGGTTGTACGCTGTACCCCTTTAGTCCAAGTGTATTCATATCTGAGACCGACTTTGCCCCACAAGCCATTTCCAAATGAGCGTGACGCTGAGAAATAGGCGGCAGCTATTCGCTCTTTGTAGTCAAACAGATTTACAGTCAAATGTTCGGCGGCACCGCCTGCTTCAAAATATTGAGTGTAATTATCTGAAGAGTTGAGAATATCCGTATATGAAATGCCTGTCTCAAGTTGACCCCAAGAATATGGAAGTTTAAAGTCAGCCTTGCCAATATGAAAACGATAGTCATTGTCTCCGGTTTCATCAATTCCGTTTTCGCCAAAATCATTGTTATATGTTGTGCTGATAATGGCAGACTCCGGGCTATGCCGATTAAAGTAATTATATGTCAATTCCATTCGTTCCCCCTTATTCCCAAAAGACCAATCATAGAACCCTGTTAATGTCAACGCATTATTCGGACATGATTTGGATGTGGTGAGTGTGGATGACGTATAATTCCTATAATCAGTGAAATTAGAACCATTTACCGATGTGTTGCCATATTTATAGTTGGCGATTATTCCCATATTCATGGATGGGGTGAATTTATATCGTAACAATGCGTTAAGCCCTGTGGAGAAGTCATGTGACTTATTAGAAGTGGAGGATTTTCGCGTATAATCGGCAAAAATATACTGCATCTCGTTGTCGTTTTCATTATGGTAGTTCTGAAGGTTTACATCAAATGCTATTTCCACCCGACGCGTAGTGTGGCTTATGCTTCCACTGAAATACTCACGAAGTTTGTTCCCCTGATTAAGAGATCCGTAAACACTGCCCCGTGTTCCTAAGCTCTCGTTGCGTGTTGTGATGGAGATATAGACAGCATTGGCTTCAACTGTATAGCGCGAAGGAGGCGTTGTGAGCAACTCTATTTTTTCAATGTTTTCAGCAAGGAGATTTTGCAACCGCATTTTCATTGCCGATGCATCGAGTTCCATAAGAACCCCATCAATTATATAACGGATATTCCCTTTTCCCGCAACGCTCACTGACCCATTATTGACAGAAACGCGGGGGATACGGTCAAGAAGTGTCATACCATCAAGTCCTTTTGCATAGGGATCGTTCTTGACAAGATAGATCAGTTTGCCTTCCTGTTGCTTCACTACGGGGCGTCGAGCCACCACCACTACTTCGTTGAGTTCAAGTTGCCGCTCCCATTCATCGGCAATTGAGTCGGTAGTAGTTTGTGCGGATGCAATTGCTGGCATGCATGCAAAAAATAAGGTTAAAGTTGACTGTTTCATATTCGTTAACTTTGTTTTTAAGGTATAAAACGGGCTGCTTCTTGAGAAATCAAGAAGTCAGTTTATTGATTATTAATTTATTATATTATTTAGTCTTTATGATAAACCTGTGATTGTTACTGTCTCCCATTATAAACAATACATCATCTGATTTTATATGGGATAACTCACTCTGCGAAGCAAGATGCTTGTTTATATAAAACTTTGGAGTCTCTCCCTCCGGCAAATCCATACTGATACTTACAAGCTGACCATCCCGGGTATAATAGACTAAATGGTTGACGCCATATACTTCATATATTAGCTGATTGTAATCAGATGTGAATATGTAAGTTCCGGCAATCTCAGATAGCTGCGAAGCAAGAACCGGAGTATTAATTCCAAATATAGTCATGGCGACTATCGGCACGAAAAGTGATGCCAAGACCTTGCGCAGAGGGTTGCTACGTGGTGACATCATCAATTTGATGCGCGTTTTCAGTTGACCATGACATAGGCTGTCGGCTATAGATGGAAATAATGAGCCAGAGGCATTTCTGATAAGCAACATCTGATATTGCCGTCGGTCTATACCGGACTTAATCATGAAATTGTCAACTTCAAATTCGTGTACATTCTGCAACTCTCTCATCATAAGATATGCAGCCGGATTAAACCAATTGATAATAATAATAGCCTGACCAATGGCAAGGTCAATCCAATGGCACAGATTAATGTGAACACGTTCGTGAGCAATGATCATATCAAGATCATCATTTGGTGTCTCCTCATACGGGACTACGATGTATTTTCCCCAGCTAAATGGAGATATTTTTTTGTTGTCTGAAAAAACAAGAGTGAATTTATCTCGTTTCTCTTTTACTCCATGCCTGATGATTTGCATTATATGCAGTATAGAATGGGATGTCACGACGATAGCCACAATCGCTCCTGCCATATAGATTATACTCACTATCTTGGGCCACATTGGAGCAGGTCTATCGGAAAGAGCAGTAACTTCCTCTTTGATTTGCAGCTCCGGTGACTCCGCATCAGGTTCTGTATATGCAGATGAATACAAAGTGTAAGCAGGTATTGCAATTAGTACTATTACATACATACAAAGCAAGACGACTCGGTTAAATCGACTGAAAGTACAACTCGCCAGAGTCCATTTATATAGTAGATACACCACGCATAGCAACAAAGCCACTTGTAGTGCATATTGGGTGATTGCTCCCATAGACTTTATTTTTTCTTTTCTATAATCTCAATAATTTCGCGCAGTTCATCAGCTGTGATTGAATCATCACGTGTCAAGGTGGAAACGAGATTGAACGACGAGCCACCGAAAAATCGACTGATAATGCTTTTCAGGGATTGCTGTCGGTAAGGCTCAAGCTCCTTAATGGGATGATAGCGGTTGGCGTTTCCGAGAAACTCTTTTTTTACCCACCCCTTGGTTTCCAATCCTTTCAAGAAGGTTGCTACAGTATTGAAATGAGGACGAGGCTCAGGCATCGATTCCACAATTTCGCGCACGAAAAGAGGACCCTTGTTCCAAAGGATACTCATTATCTCTTCTTCACGTTCAGATAGTTTCTTCATAATGGTGTCAAATTTAATTACACCGCAAAGATAATACTAATTTTTAAGTTATACCACTAAAGATGTAGTGATAATCAAAATATTTTAGTAATAAAATTAATATCCAATTATAAATTACTGAATTATTGAGATATACGATATTTTTTATTTAGTCATAAAATTAGAATGAAATGCCCGGTCTCAATATTACCAATATGTAAGGATTACACTTTAGTAATAAAACCACCAATATCCCAACAATATAAACTTATAAGTTGCACAATAAAAAATTTAGGCTTATCTTTGCATAAATTAAATTTTCAGATTATGGAATTTGTAAGAATACTCAAAGATTATGACCATCTGTGGGCTGTCAAACAACCAGATAAGGAGGATGATGAGCTTACCGATATATTTAATCGATGGAATAATGCCGAGTATCTACTTAATTTCTTTATGAAAAATTTCAATGATTTGAAATCATATTTTCATATTGAGAGAATCTCTGAAGCGATTGCAGAAACCTTTGAAGATGCAGATGCTTTGGAACAATTAATTCTCGAATTTCCTTATACTGAAAATCTGGATAATATTTTTCATCCTTTGGATATAACTGATGCTAATGAAGCTAGTCTATCTCGAAATAAAGCTAGGAATTGGAATCGCAATCGGCATACAAGTTGGTTGAGAGTATATGCAATTCGGATTGAACCAAATATTTATATCGTGACAGGCGGTGCTATTAAACTCATTCGAACTATGCAGGAGCGAGAACACACTAACCGTGAACTTGATAAACTCAACAGTTGTAAAAACTATTTGAAAAGCCACGGTGTTTTTGATATAGATAGTTTTGTTGAACTCATTAACGAATAGCATTATGAGCAAAACATTGGATTTTTTAAAAGAGCATGAAAGCCAAAGCCCTTCTCGTTTTGTAGAAATGGCCACATGGCGAAAGGAAAATGATGGTTGGTTACGTTGGTCAAGAAATATAGCCCTCTCGCTAATTGACTACATGCAGTCACATAATCTTTCGCGCACAGGTCTCGCAGAAGAACTTGGCGTGACACCGCAATATGTCAGTAAAATACTTTCAGGCAAAGTCAACTTCTCTTTCAAGAGCGTATATGAAATAGAGAATAAACTTGGTATCAGTTGCATGTCTGTCAATTTAGCTGAATGAAGTCATTTAAACTTATGACTTCATTCAGTAATCTTCAATCATATTGTCTGTAATATTAGAGTCTGTCAATTTCATCTTGTCTTGATGTCTTTCCTTTGTAGCGTCCCTTAGCTGAATTTAAAGTGTATCTGACGCTTAACGAGACATATTGCGAACCACCCTTTCTCATCGACGAGTAATCAATCGAATTGGTGTTCGTATCAAAAGGTTGACGCCATGTGCCTAAAATATCGTTGGAAGAAAGCGTAAACGTCCAGTTTTTCCAAGTTTTATTAAGTGTCACCGACGCCTGCCATGTGCCATGCGAATATATCACTCCTTGATTTCCTGTGCCCAGCCCGAATATGTTAAGATAGGCATATACACCACCGGGGATATCAAATCTGTTGTTGAGGGAGAGTGTGTACATCGGTCTATCGTATTTCCTGACAGGAGTGCCATATTCAAGATTCTGCAAATAAAATACCCCTTGCAATGTAGGATGCCAAAATCCGAAGTCAAGTTGCTGCACCGCCACCATTTGGAATGAATTATAATCAGGCAGATTAACAGGTCTGGTCACGTTTATTCTTTTCTCTACATCCCAATAATATACCACTCCGACATTATCTTTATTAACATAGAATGAACACTGAAGCATAAATTTCCTAAAATTGAGATTCAATCCAATTTTGTGAACCCGTGCTGACTTCAATTCAGGATTTCCGGTTTCCCATAAAGTGGGCGTCACGTATATGTAATTATTATCAAGAGATTGATAACTTGGACGATAGACTGATGCACGGTAGTATAATGTCATTCTTGCCTTTGAATTGAAGCTAACCCCTAAATTCGGTAACAAGTTGCCATAATTACGGGATAAATCAACCCGTTTCAACCCATTTTGACGATAATCGGTTTGAGTAGATTCCCACCTCACGCCACCATAGACATTCCATATAGAATTTGGTGTCCAATCAAAACTTGCAAAACCGGCATAAAGATCTTGCACAACCTTATCTCTGCCGGGGACAAGGAAATCAGAATTGTCGGATGATTCGGAAGTAAAGATCTGGTCGTTTGACGTCTTTGAAAGGTCGGCACCTATTTCAAGGTCAGTATTTTTTACATTCCGCGACAAAACAACTTTAGTAGTCCATAACGAACTATGAGTATCATTCCCATTCTCAATATTGGTGGCTCTCTCGGTTTCGTATACGGTTGATGTGGAATTTTTTGCTGAATAAAGATAATCCGCATCCACTCGCAGACCGATATTGGCAGGAATATAGAAATCACCGAATATGTTGACATGATGCATTGAACTCTGGGAATATACTCCACTTTGAGAAGAAATGCTCATCAACTCTTTAATCGCATCCGTTGAAGTCAAAGCATTATCCGTAAAACGACTTGCAGGAGTACGAAGAAATGAATACTTACCGCCGATAGAATTTTTGCCGAAGTCATAGTTAATACCGGCATCTGTAGTAAGCGACCGAGTTCTACCCTTTGCATTCCCATTGGTTTCTGTGAATAAAATCTGTGCCGGATTTTCAGGTCGGTAAAAATGCTCGCCATAATACCTTCTCTGTTTAAATCCGGATGTATTGTAAGAGAAATCCCCAAAGATGGTGATACCGTTCTCTGTATGATAATTTGCGTTGATATTGCCCGAGGCAGACACAGCCTCCCCCACAGATACATTCCCATTGACAACGGAGTGAAATCCTTCATTGACTTTCTTCGTGCGGATTATAACGACGGATGATATGTCTGTCCCGTATTTAGAGGATGGATTCGTGATGATCTCAACATTTGATATGCTTTCAGCCGGCAACATTGAAAGTTCTGATGATGAGCGGACAAGACGATTGTTGATGTATATCAATGGTGAGCCATGACCAAGCACATTGATATTGCCTGTTGAGCCATCAATCATCGGGAGCTGCTTCAATGCCTCGGATGCAGCTCCGAGTTTGGCTATGGGATTCCCTTGCATTGATATGATCAGACCTCTCGGCGTAACTTTGACATATCTTTTGCTACTTCTTATCTCTACCTCGGCAAGTTCATTTGAGGTTTCCAGATACAATACCGAGTCGCAAGGAAGAGATACGATCCGGCTTCTACATCCGACGGATGATATGTCAAGCATGCGTCCGGAATCCACACCGGATTCCATGACGAAAGTGCCGGTTTTGTCTGTAAGTGCAGATGCTACCGATATGGAATCAGCATCCAATAATCTGACAGTTGCAAACTCTATTGGAATAGAGTCTACCGAGGAAAGCACCCGTGCTTTCACAATTCGTGATTGAGCTTCGACAGTGAACGTTGCCAAGAGCATTATCATAAGGAATGGCTTGATAAATCTTTTCATATCCGATTGATTTTTTGATTACGAAATTTTGATGCCGCAAAATTACACAGCCATTCCTAATTGACCGAATATCAGGCGTGACAATACCGTGACACACTGGAATTGTCACGATTTTGTCACAAAATCAACATCTCATCTGAAGAAAAACATGAAAAGATTCTCCGGAAGTTTCTGCTTGATCCGGCTTTTTCTACGGCGCAATGCCTCATCAGATGCTGCCATGATTGAGGATTGCACCTCCTTTCCACAGCCGCAATATACTATTGCACAAAGCAAGCAATCATCGTTTGTCATAGCCGGATATGACTGCCGAAGATTCAAGCAGCAATCTGAGAAACGTCCTATAATCGCATCTCCGACAGCCTTAATCTCAATCTTGTCATCTGCTCCAAGGTCACGTATCAAATTAAGTTTCTTTAGAGTTGCATATTCCTGCGAAGTCAGGAATATCTCTTTTGACAATCGGAACTTCTCCATCAATAGAGGGATAATCTGTTCGTGCGTGGCAGTCGCATTGCCATTACTTGCCGATTCGGATTCCTCCTCATCACCACATTTGATCTGCTCTATTTTCACATTCAATTCTGCAATCTGATTCATGAGATCCAACTGTTTCCGTTTCAATCGCATATTCTTTAATATAAAGAAGAATGCAGTCATGACCACAACTGCAACGGCAATGACTGATATGAGCAAAATCCTGTATCTGTTTTGCTGTGCCACATATTTCTGATTGTATTCATTCTCGATTTTTTCAATCCGCCCTATCCCGTCGATACTTTTTATGGAGTCAGAAAATTGATGGACCGAATCAAGATACTCTATCGCCTGTATGTAATCTCCACGTTGGTACAGAATGGAATATATAGAATTAGCACGGATAAGTTTGCCATCCAAAGAACAGGAATCCGCCGGAATGGATTTGAATCCGGCAAGAGCCAAGTCAAGACTATCCTGCGCTTGCCAAAGCTCACATTTTGTAAATGCAATCTGCTGCAACGCCACATCATAATTGGATGCAACCGAGACTTTATAAGCCATGTCAAGACAATCCCCGGCTTTTTCATATTCTTCTCCTTGAATGTATACCTGTGCCAATTTTTCAAGTGCCTGTGGATACATGAGAGGTTCTCTATTTTCCGACACCCTGACTGCATATTTATAAATCTCCACCCCCTTTGCGTAGTCAGTTTCGCACAGACCGAGATTAAAGGTGTTTTGAAGAATCAGTGAAGTATCACGCATGACCTTGGCATATTCCAGAGCACGTCTCCACGATTCCTTAGCCTTATCTTTAGCGTTTAACTTGTAATAAATTTGTCCCTGTAGATTTTCAAAAGACTCTTTTTCCTCTGTAGGCGTAGCATCATCTATCCTCTGTCTTAATTCAATCAGAACCTTTTGTGCGCCGTCATAATCACCACTGTAAGCAATAGTCTTTGCCTCCGATAGATCTCTTTTCACATTATCGGAACCATCTCCACATGATACAAACAGACATAATGATATTATCGCAAACAGTGAAGATACTACCCCAGTCCGTTTTCGCCAATACTTCGGCTTGATATGCCATATCCATGTGTTAAACTTTCTCATAGCCAATAGAGTTTAGAATCAGACTTTTTCCGGTCTGAATTCCATCCGATAGAGGACGTGACGACGAAGCGGGGAGCCCTCTGCAAGATTTGGATGGTCAAACTCCCCTGTCTTGCTCATCCCGATTTTCTGCATCACCCGTTCTGACGGTTTGTTGACCACGGCAGTGAATGAATATATTGTGGTCAGTCCATGCTCTCTTGCCAATTCCAATACCTTCAGAGCAGCCTCTGTGGCATATCCCTGATTATGGTAATCAGCAGCCAACCGCCAACCGATCTCAACACTGCCTAACGCAAAATCTGCATCAAAACCGATTTCATGCAGTCCGACATAACCAATGAAAGCTCCGGTCGATTTCAGTTCGACGGCATAAAGCCCCCACCCTTTTCTATCAAACTCACTCTGAATACGGTTATAGAATGCGTCCGTCTGCGAATAGTTCAACAGCATCGGGAAATACCTCATCACAACCTTATCCCGGTTCATATCAAAAAATGCCGACAGGTCTTCCGGCTTCCACGATCTCAAAATCAAACGTTCAGTCTCAGCGCATATCATATTTTAAATTACTTATTATTAAAAGTTTAAAGAAAAAGCATTCTGATAAGAAATTTCAGCATGTGATGCCTGATTATCCAACCATGCCTTTTCGCTGTGGCTTATTTTTGAAATTTCCCCGGCATTCATATCTTTGAACAAACCACATACATACTCCACAATGGAAGACTCTCGGTCATCAAGGTCATTTTCTTTACAATCTGCTGATGACTTCAATTGAATACCGCTCTGACCGCTGGTATACACAAATTCTTCCATCTCCACGCATGGAAGAGAACTGTATATTTTTGCCCAATCCACCGGAACAGGACCGAATTGCAACGCACGATACGACAATCCGGTTATACCATAACCGTGTCTCTTATAACTGATGAAATCGATATAGAACATAAGTTTGTTCATTTTAGTGACGAACGTTGCACCCATCGACTGCACAATCTTTTGCACAATCGACTCAATTTTGACGTAGGATAAAGATCTATAGCCGGTAAGTTCAGATGGACGACCGTGTAGCACAAAATCACCATCCGCACTTTCAACCTTATTCTTAATACGAATATATTCAGATTCAGTCAGATCTGCCTTTGACGCCTCAACAAAAGCCATAAAAATCACTTTTTCTTTGGCAGCAATAATAGTACGGGCATTAGAGATACTTGGCACTTCCCCATCCTCATACATTCTGTATTGATTGATTCCAAATCCAAGAATCTGAGACATTTTTGCCGATGATAATCCATAATGCTTTCTCAAGCCGGCAATCTCATCCGGAAAAGGAATGCCATGTCTTGTCCTGTACTGATTATATACCTGAAATACATTAGCCTCATCAAGTTCGGTCGTAGTCCATGTATCACCGGTTTCATCTATAATTCCGGTGTGAATATATTGGTACTCCTCCTTGCGGAATGTAGCTGTTCTTATTTCTTGAAAGAATCTTTCACCTTGTGACAAACCATTATTTTCCATCTTCTCTATTTTTTAAAGGATACGACATCGGATGCTCCGCTTTATGGAATGAAATACAAATCGTATGGGCATTAGGCTTACCCATTGTGATTTTAATATAAACTTCGTTTCCTTTCACATCTTTACCAAACACCCACATTTCCCCCTGATTATTCAGCATATCAACAATCGGTCCCTCTGAATAATCATAGCAATTCAGTTGCATGATGACATTAAGCCTTTCATTCGGAGTAATTCCCAATTCGAATAGGGAATTTTGGTTCTTGGCTCTATCATCACGAAAGCGAATTCCAAAAATCTTAATCTTCACACTGAAATCTGCAAGGAATTTTTCAACATCTTCTTTTGTTATCATATTGCAAAGGTAATATCTTTTATCTATAAATGCAACTTTATCGTTGCATTTATATTGTTTATCCCATAAAAAGATTGCCCCTTACCCTTGCATCGTAAAAATTGATTCAGGGGTAAGGGTAGATGAAGTTGTTAGAAGCGTGATTTTTCGGTGTTGCCGGCGCCAGTGCCTCGATAGCGGTCACGTGTGGCGTTGAAACGGTATTGCAAAGTGAGCATAACCGAGCGACCGGGAGAATAATTCTTCTGCATGATCTGCACTGCATCGCTATACAGATTGAAATCCCTCTTTGCAGAGTCAAAAAGATCTTTTGCTTCAAGCGTGACGCTGAAAGCGTCCTTAAAAAAACCTTTGTATAACTTTGCATTGACATACCAAGGGGTGTTTGACATCCAAGTATTATTGTCCCATCCGCGCGTCATAAACTGTGCGTCCACGTTCAGCCAGATATCAAGCGGCAGATGGATTGCATTCTGCCATTGCAACATGAATATGGGAGTGTTCATCCGTGTAGGCTCACCATTAACGGGAAGAGTAAGCCACTGCTTCATCATTCCGGCATTGACTTTCGGTTGCCATACGCCCAATTGGAAATTACCGCCTATGAATGCCTGGAAATAATGACGATGCGGCAGGTTTGCAGTCTTAATAAGCGTGGCATTACCGTCAGATCCGTAAGGTTCCGTTTCATGATACACCCCATCCTTGAAGTAAGAGTAAGAGAGCTGGGCGAAGAAACGCCTCCATTGCGCCATATATTCCACAGTCTGCATCTTTGTCGGTTTCAGATAAGGATTACCCGTCTCGTATGTAAGACGGTTGATGTAGCTGACTGTGCCGTCAAGCTGTCCGTAGCCGGGGCGAATGGTCTTGCCGGAATAGTTAAGTCCCATCCGTACCGACCCAACCTGTGTGGCTACATTTAATGAGGGGAACAGATTGTCGTAAGTCTTGCTTTGTTCATCGCGATGTTGACCGGATTCATAATAATCAAATTTCACATGCTCATAACGAAGACCGACACCGATACTGAAACGCCCTATTTGCTGACCGATTTCCACGAATGCCGCCATGTTGCTCTCGTCAACACGGTTGTCGGCATCACCGATCCCCGAAAGATTAGTTATGAACAGGTTCGTGTTGCGGGAGTCAGTATATTCCTCCCCCACTTCAATCCCTCCATGCCACAACGGATAGCTGAAAACCAATTTCTCGGCAAACATACGGTTACGATTTACTGTCTGAGTTGTCACATCGCGATCGTCGCCATGCACAGCTGTTTCGGCATTAAAAGTTAACTCCCTACTTTTATACCATAGATAGTCAGCGTTGAAGTCAATGCCGAGTTTTCCCACAGAGCCGTTGTAATAGAAATTGGCATAATGCCGGGGTAGCGCGGTAGATTTATTATGAACGTCAGAAGTGTAGCTATCAAGTAGTGATTCATTATGCCAAACCTCACTCGGTATGGATCCGTCTGTCGTATGACAGTTCCGGCTATTCTGATAGTATGCGCCTACACTATGACGGTCGTTAATCAACCATGAGAAACCGAGTTTGCCCGTCATGTCATTATATGACTCATTACCTATAGTGCGTACCGACTGGTTATATCTACCTGTTGCCGCAGTAGTTGTCATATCGTTAAGACGATCAAAGCGATTGTCGCCATACCACCATCCATAGTTGGCAAATATTTCAAGACCACGCGTACGATATTTTAGATCAAGGGAGTTACCGGTGCGGAAATAGTGCTGGAAACCGTTGTCAGTACGCAAAGTGCCGCTCCATCCATCCCCTTTCGGCGGTTTTGTACGTATGCGTATCACTGACTTGACATCTGCCGCATACGCCGCACCGGGATTAGTGATCACCTCCACATTCTTTATGTCGCGGGAATTTAGCTGCGACAGTTCCTGAAGGTCGTTTACTTTACGACCGTTGACGTATATTGCCGGGGCACCTTTACCGAACACCTCCAGCGTGCCGCCATTGTCAACCACCATCGGTATGCGCACAAGCACGTCATTCGCAGTTCCGGCAAGAGCGAGTGAACTGCCATCGACGTTAGTTACAAGCGCGTTCCCTTTCATAATGGTGGCTGGTCGGGAGGACTTCACCACGACCTCGCCAAGCTGCACGGCAGAAGGCAAAAGGGTAATCACCCCCATATTACCGTCAGAGGGTACGTCTACCATATAATTTTGGTAGCCTACGAATGAGATTTTTGCGGAGAGGTCGCAGGTTGCATCAGTGCTGACAATGAATGAACCTGTCGCATCAGTTATGCCACCTGCCACATACGTGGAGTCGCAGTAAAGAACTACGTTCACAAAGTCAAGCGGAGTATTGTTCTCGCCAAGGACCACACCCTTGATATCTCGCCCCAAAGCCACGGCAGGCGCTGTCGCTGCCATCATAATTGCGATGGCGAATGTTGAAAATTGTCTTTTCATATCCAGTACGTTTTTATTGTTTTCGTACTGCAAAATTATGTCTAAACGTATCTTAACGGCAAATCTAAAAGTCTTAATACAAGAAATGCAATCATCTGATAATCAAAGATTGCATTTCTTAAAAGTCTTAATGGAATGTATACGGACCTAAACAGATCCTAACAGGATACCTATTCGGCAAATTTTTCCCGAAGGAAGGCTACAATATCCTCCTTCTCCGGCACGCCGATCTTCTTCCTGACCGACGATTTACGCACATATATCGTTGAAGCTGTCTGCGACGTGATCACGCTGATCTCCTTTGTGGAGAATCCGGCAATCATGAGCACGATAATCTGCGTTTCCTTGTCGGAAAGAGAGTCGGCAAACTCCGATTTAAGTTTTGAATAAAATCCGGAATAGAGATTATCTATCAATTCATACACATTATGCCAATTCACGAGTTCACCATTAGTGTCGCTCTCAATTGAAGAAATCTTACGCAACATCTCACGGTTCTGCTCCGTGGGAGTCTCAGCCACCATCTTTATGATGCCGAGCTGTTGCAGCATGGCGCGGCGCAATGCCGCCGGAGTCTTAACATCGACGGGCACCGGAGCAAGCCTGGCGGATTTCAATTCATCGACCATCTTCTGCAACGCCTCAGCCCGTTCCTCATTCTCCCGTTCGCGTTGTCGGCGATGCCTGATTATCCATAATGCCACACCAATTGCAACTACTGCAAATAAGATGATGACCAGAATCACAACTGTCTTATGCTCACTTTCAGCTTTCAGCGACAAAGCACGAGTCTGTTGCTGCAACGCACCACGCTCCGATTCCCATTGCGATGCCTTCATACGGTTGAACCGCTCCTGCTGGCGATTGTTCAAGCCATTGACGTGCGACAGTTTCACGCGTCCCGACAGCTTGAAATCAATCATTGCATGAAGCAGGTTGCTGTAGCTGTGATAGTATACGTCGTCTGCACTGCGCATCTTGACGGCAAGACTGTCGGCAACGGCAAGTTCGCGAGATGCTGTGGCAAGATTACCTCTGTTAAGAGCATTTATCGCCGTCTGTAGGTGCAGATAGTCGGCGGCGCCATTATCTGGTCCCGCGTGGCTGAAAATATAATCAATCGTCTGTTGACTCTCACCCTCGCGTCCCAATTCTGTAAGAAGTTGGGACTGTTCCAGCATGAATTGGAAATGCTTGTCACCCCACTTATGGGATTTGGCATATCCGATGAGTTCATCTGTCAGCATCAATGCTGAATCCACTTTATTAGAATATTCGTAAGCACTGAGCAATAAATATTTGGCTTCAAGTTTTCTCATTGAATCGGTCTCGATATTCATGAGTCTTCTCGCCAATGGCACAAGTTGGTTGCCTTGATATTCGGAGGCTCCGAGCAACACTCGTATACGCAAGGTTTCCGCAAGGAGAGAATCAGGCGTATCTCTCCTCTCCACAAGAGAATCAAGCAATGATATAGCTCCGGGGGTATCACCGATCCAAAATTTATACCACGCCAATGCAGTGCCGCTCTGCATATCGCGCACCGCATCCTTGCCACTATAGTAACTATGAGCAACCGATATAAGGGAATCGGCAACCATCGAGCGGTTCTGCCGCATGTGTCCCCACGCCCTTAGATAATGATATTTGGCACGTATTGAGTCAACGGACAAGTCGGAAGGGTCAATTGCGTCAAGGATTGCCATTGCGCTGTCGGCATCCGTCTGCGACACCCTCTCGGCATCATCTATTATACTATTATAATCCGATGCAGAACGAGAGCATCCCACCACGCACAATAATATTGATATCAATATTAATTCAAATATGTTTTTCATATTTTAAGCTCATTTCTCCTGATGCACAGAAATTCATCATGTCAGAATTTTGAAGTAATTTTGCCATGACTTCTAATCTGTCATTGCAAAATTACTTCAAAATCCTGACATCCACAATAGACTCCAGTGTCAATAATGAAGAAACGAGATATTGTCAACGGATAGCCTACTGTAATAATTCAAGAATCACTTCCTTAATTTGTCCTGCCTGACCCGCGCCCGCAAACCGGCGTCCATCCTCAAAAAGATAGGTTGGCACGCTTGCTACACGCGCCTGATATGCCTCATATTCGTCGCGGCGCACATCCTCGGCATAGCGGTCGGAACGAAGCATCCTCTCCGTTTCCTCCTTGTCAAGCCCCATCTCCACGGCAATACCCACAAGAGTATCAAAGTCAGCGATATTCACATTATCAACGAAATAAGCCTTCATCAGACGATCATACATACCCTTAACACCCTCTGCTTCGGCATACTTTGTAAGACGGTGGGCATCAAACGAGTTTACAGGCTGAGCACCGGAATAATTATAGCCGGCTATCCCGACCTTGCGTCCGTAGGCATCAATCATACCAAGCTTCCTTACTGCGGCATCATAGCTCATGCCATATTTTTTTGAGAATACGTCGGCAGTAGAATAATCCACCTTTTTGGGAGCTTCCGGATCAAGTTCAAAAGCCTTGTTGATTAGGACTATATCGGATGTGTCGCCGAGAGTCTTCATCATATCTTCAAATTCGGCGTCTGCAATGTAGCAGAATGGACAGCGATAGTCGCTCCAATGTTCAATCTTTATCATCTTCATTCTCTTTATGTTTTCTGGTATAGAAATCTTCGGGAAGAGAGCAGCCTTCCGGACCGCATGAAAGGCCCTGCAGCGAAGTGAAGTCAAAGTCTTCGTTCTCGGCAGATGTCTGCAATCTCTTATCTTGTTCTTTTGTATCCATAATCAATATATCTCCATTAGTTTTATTATTAACTGAAGTTTCGCAAGCTACACTTCAGTGGTTTAAGTTTATAGTTTAAGGTTTAAGATTCACGAAAATCCACGAATCTTTTCATTATACAAAATTTAATGATCATAAACCATAAACATTAAACCTTAAACCATTTAAGTTTCGCAAGTTTTCCAACTTGCGAAACTTAAATTATTAAAAAGATCCGGTCAGTAAAGTTGCAATATTCGTAAGGCATGCTTCACAAACCCTGACTTCATCAATTTTAACAAAACAATACCAATGAAAGTTTATCTGCTTCCGGATATACCCACGCATACCACAAAATACCGATCCACACAATATACTACGAAGTCAATAAATCTAAAAGGAATCTGATATAGACAACGAATAATTTACACACAACATATCATATAATAAATATTTTTACTAATTTTGCATTATTATATGTAAGCATGAGTAATTACATGGCATCTCTTTACTTATATTGCATTTCGCAACTCTTACCTCAAACATAAAATCGTATGGCAAAAAGCACTATGGGAACAAAACTTCCACGCAAATTGGAACAGAAAATGAAGTTGATGGGTGAGCAAATAAGGCTTGCCCGTTTTAGTAGTAATTAAATTCACAATCGTAAGAATATTCATCCGCTTTATTGGGACTCATGCTGAATACGACAAAATAGATTGTTCAACCATTTAAGAATAATGATATGGAAATCTCAAAACAGCAATATGAATATGCACTAAACCGCATCGAGGAACTGTTGCCGTTGGTGACTGACGAGACCCCTGCTAACGATAGAAATGCGCTTGAACTTACCATAGTTTCTGATGTGGTTGAGGAATACGAAAAGTTGCATTACCCCATTTCTAAACCCACGATAGGAGACCTCATCTGCCTTTCAATTGAGGAAAAGGGCATGACTCAGAAACAACTTGCATCCGAAATTGGAGTAAGCCCTTCTCGAGTCAGCGACTATATCTCCGGTCGGTCCGAACCGAATCTGAGGATAGCACGTGCGATATGCACAGTTCTTGGCATAGCCCCTGCTGCCATGCTTGGAATGTAAGGGTTACCCGACGCTGAGGATGTAGCCCTTCTTTTTCAGAGAGATGATCTTTACCGAAGGGTCGTCGAGCAACTTACGCAGATAAGTGATCTGCACGTTAAGCGCGAGGGAGTTGGCATAACTTGAATCGCCCCACACCGCATTCAGGATAGCTTCACGGTCAACCACTTTCCCAAGATTTTCCGCCAGAATGGAAAGTATCTCATTCTGTCTGACAGACAAAGAATGTGATTCATCCTTATAGGAAATCGACGACAGGTTAGGACGGAAAACCGTGTCGCCCAATCTATACTCTATATCCTGATTTGTAAGGTCGCTCTCAAAACGCTCATTTATCTTGGCTATCAGTTCCTCCGGATAAAACGGCTTGGGCACGTAGTCATTACCTTTCAATTTGAAGCCATAAAGACGATCCACCTTATCCGTGCGGTCTGTCAGAAAGAATATCAGCACACGCCTGTTCTCGCTTCGGATTACCTTCGCCAACTCAAACCCATTCATTCCCGGCATGTTTATGTCAAGAAGAATCAGATCCGGATGAATCTCCCTATAAAGCCTCAGTCCTGACTCCCCATCAGACGCGTATGTCACCTCATACCCTTCTGCCTCAATGAAACGCATGAGCCACATCGAATTCTTAAAATCATCATCTACAAGAAGTATCCTTTTCATTGCGGCAATTTTATTGTAAATATAGAACCCTCCCCTTCCCTGCTCTCTACTGATATATCACCGCAATGGGCATCAACAAGGAGCTTAACGTAGGTAAGACCGAGCCCCATCCCCGGAATATCCGTAGAGAATGCCTTCCCCCGATAGAAACGGTTGAAAATCCTGCCCTTGTCGGCAGATGAGATTCCATTCCCATTATCAGCAACATCTATCCTCACCCCTCCATCGACAGACTCCCCACTGATTCTTACCGACACCTCATCTCCGGAATATTTCACGGCATTCTCAATCAGATTCGTCAGCATATTCGACAGATGCGACCTATCGGCGGAGATCTCCATTCCTTTAGGGACATCATTAACAAAATTCACGCGTTTCACGGCAGTGACAGGTATCGACGTGATTACCGAGTCAACAAGCTCATGAAGATTGAACGATTCCACGTTGAGAGGTATCTGGTCAACATTATTAAACGTGATGTCGCGCAGCCGGGAGAAATAGGAGGAAAGACTGTCAAGACCACCCCTCATCTCCGCAGACACCTCTTTACGGAACGACACGTCTTCCATGAGCTTATCACTCTCTATCCCCGAGACGCACATCTTAAGCGTCGAGATAGGACGTTTCAATTCATGAATCATTGTAGTGACAAACATACTCCGCATCTTGTCAAGACGAGTCAGCCTGACGATAGTCTTTATCTGCCATACAAGACATGCGATAAGAAATGCCGAGAGCGCAAATGCCAATGCAAGCGTCCACCCCATCTTTTCCAATACATCCGATGATGGGATCCTGCAATCAATCACCACAGCTTTCCTTTCAAGTTCTGAATAAGGATGTATCATTGTAAAATGCGGGTTAATCACCGAAGTGTGGGGCATCAGCACCGGCTTCCACATCATGCTGTCGGTCACGACAAGCGAAATTTCAGCATCAATCCTCTCCCTGCGCAACAATGAGTCGATACCTTCCGTCGCAAACGGAGAACGCATATCCAACTCAAACTTATTCATTGCAGTCCATGCTGCGCCGTCTGTCGGGGCACTGGTGGCATCAAAGGTGGCAGTCCGGGAATCTATGGCAGCCAGGCTATCCTCCACCAGTTTGCTGAGACGCTCCATCTCCTCTTCCGTGAGTTTCCTTATTTCCGTTATACCCAAAAGCTTACTGGCATTGAAAACGCGTGTCGTGACTGTAGCTCTCCGACTATTATTACCAAGAGAATCCATGTCTGTGTTGAGATTGTTTTCAGTCATCCTTCTCGTTATAGACTCAGGTTCCGGATTAAACTTTAAGCGCAGCTTATCATATTCCACCAACAGACTCTCTATCACATCCTGTGTTTCCATCTCATATTCCCGGAGCGAATATTCATAACGTATATATAGCCAATAGCCCTGCATTCCGAGAAATGTAAGGATAGCGATTATCGAGAGTATGTATAGGGTCTTTATTCTCTTTTCCATGACGCAAAGTTAGTCAGAATGTCCCGGATAACCATTTGATTGCGATCACTATTTTCACGGGAGTAATAATTTAGTAATAATTCCCAATAATTGAGTAATGATTATTTTCGCCGTGATGCTTTATGACGCGGTAACTTTGCAGCGTAAGTAATCGTAAAAAAAAGAAACAAAATTAAAATGACAAAATTAAAATGAGAAAATCAGCGATCATCGTAGTCATAGCAGCAGCCATAGTGGCAACGACAGCGTCTGGAAAAGTAAAGAGACGCACGCTCGGAATATTTCAGAACAACGTGCCGGAAACGGAGACTATCGCGCCGGAGAACATGGAGTTCGTCTATGACTATTCATGGTGTAACGACACTACAGGAGAACTCTCCGACAATTTCACCACCGACCGCATGCTGCTCCAGATAGGGGCAGACGGAATATCGAAATTTTCAAGCTACAAGAATCTGACCGTTGATTCCTTGCTGATGAACTTATCGCAGGAGCAAGTGGCAGATGCAGCTTTGGAGGGGCAACTTTCCAACGGAGAGTTTATGACAATATTCAAGAACTATCCTGCCGGACGGCTGACCCATACCGAAAAGATATGTATGGACTGGTTCCGCTATGAGGAGGATATGCCCTCGCTCGAATGGGAACTGACCGACAGCACGACAAACGTACTCGGATACGAATGTCGGGAAGCGAAATGCAATTTCCGGGGTAGGGAATGGACTGCGTTCTATTCCGAGGAGATCCCGGTCATGGAGGGTCCCTGGAAACTACAGGGACTACCCGGTCTCATCATGAAAGCCTACGACAAGAACGGTCACTACACGTTTGAGTGCATAGGCATCAAGTCAAATGCATCCCGCCCGATCACAATCTATAAGGTGCCTTACAACACTACTTCCCGACAGAAGTATTACGATGCAAAAAATCGGTATGACGTAAATCCATACGCTTATTTTGAAGCGGGAGGACACGGGCATATCACTGTAACCGATGAAGCCGGAAATCCGGCGCTTGATGCCTACGACCCCATCGAATTACCATTCGAATACATTGAACGCGATTGGAAATAATGAACAGATACAATTTTCTCATACTATGCCTTTTCCTTGGGTTGCTGCCGATGATGGCAGCGGCTCAGGAATCGGTGGATGGCACTGTCATTGACAGCGAGACGCGTCATCCGATTTCCGGCGTTGTCGTTCAGGCACTGAACAAAGCCGGTAAAGCCACATCTTTTGCATCCTCCAATACAAGGGGGACATTCAGAATAAAGGTCACGGCAACGACGGATTCCGTGTCGTTCCGATGTATGGGCTATGAGACTATGAAACTGCCCCTCGACTATGACTTTTCAAATGCCGTGGAGATGCGCCATAAAGCCACTCAGCTTAAAGACGTGATCGTACAGGCTCCCGATATATATGCCAGAGGCGACACACTCGTCTTCAATGTGGCACGTTATGCCAACGCCACCGACAATGCCATAATCGACGTGATAAAGCGTCTGCCCGGCATAAAGGTGGATGACGACGGCACAATCAAGTATCAGGGGAAACCCATCAACAAGTTTTATATCGACGGTGATGACTTCCTTGGTGGTCAGTATGGTCTCGCCACAAACAATATATCACATAAAGACGTGAAATCGGTGGAGGTGATGGAGAATCATCAGCCGGTAAAGGCTCTTGAAGGGATTGATTTCCCGGAGGAGGCGGGCATAAACATCAAACTGAGCGAAAATGCCAAAGGGAAATGGGTCGGAGTGACGAAAGCGGCGACAGGCGCACAGCCGTGGCTTTACGACGGCTCACTCTATGCCATGCGCATAGATCCGAAGGTGCAGAATATACTGACGTTAAGGGGAGGCAACACCGGTTGGAACCCTGCGGAGCAGATAATGGAGCATGATTTCAACGACATGTCCTTTACAGATTATAACGAAAGCCTCTGGCTGGAATATATATCAGCCGACATCGTAAACGCTCCACTCAACGAGAAGCGCACACGCGACAATCTGTCGTGGCTCGCCAATTCAATAACGGCATGGAAACGTGGCGACACCTCAATGCGTTTCAAACTGAATTATGTCGGCGATCGGCTCGACTATAATTCCGGACTGCGTACAGACTATTTCAGCCAGTCTATACCGGAATTTATACAGAACAATTCCCTACGCACACAAAGTCATGACCTGTCGGCTCAATTCAACGCTCAGGTCAACAAACGCGGATATTTTCTGAAAGAGAAGTTTACAGTGGATGGTGTCTGGGAAAATTCTCGTTCGGCAATCACCGGATCCTTCACCCTCGATCAAAGAATCCGCCGCAGGAATCTGTCGGCAACCAACGACCTCAAACTCATAAAGCGGAATGATAAGAAACTATTTGAACTGACCTCCCGCAATTCATTCAGCCACCGTCCGGACCGACTGCTCGTCAATGGCAGTGAGAGTGCAACGCAGAGTGTGGGGACAACTGATTTCCGCAGTACGACTGAATCTCGGTATGGCAAGCTTGGTCGCTTCTGGAAATTCTATATCAATGGAGGAGTGGATATAAACTATCACCGACTCAAACTTTCCCTAATCGGGATGGAAAGATTCGACAACGACACCATCTTCAACACATTCCTGTCGAATATTTATGCCACGCCCCAGCTTGACTATGAACGTAACGGCTGGCTGCTTTCTACAAAGCTACGGATGAAGTGGCTTCATCAGAGCGTGAATGGTCAACGTGACCATATTAATCTGTTCCCCAATCTCTATGCCCGTAAAAAGATCTCGGCAAAGAGCGAGATTTCAGCATCCATCGGTTATCAGCTCAGCTCTCCGCAGACGTACATGAACATTACGGTACCTGTATTATCTGATTACCATAATCTTTTCATTGCCGGGGATATCAACAAATATTCACAGCGCGTTGCTGCCTCAATCTCTTATAAATACCGTAATCCTCTGACTTCCTTCTTTGCCAACGCCTCACTGACCTACAACTATATGCGCAGTTCATTTATGTCAAATCAACTGTTTATTGAAGATTTTATCATCTCGACATACGCCGAGAAGCTTTCGGGAAGCAATTTCTGGAGCATAAACGGAGGTATCAGCAAAGGTCTCGGACATAGCCGGATGGTAGTCGGATGCGAGGCAAGCGCATCCACAAGTTCTGCCGCCTCAATGCGTGATAACGCTCCCTGCGACTACAGGCAGCAGACCGTATCCGTAAAACCCTATTTCAGAGGGAGCATCCTTCGCTGGCTATCGCTTAATTATGATGCCAACTATGGTTTCTCGCGCCTGGCTGTCGGAGATATAACAAACCACAATCATTCATTCAATCAGAAACTCTATGCCTCCATCATACCCGAAGACAGATGGGAGTTCTCCATTGGAGCGGAACATTTCCTGACCAGGTTTTCCGAAGGGAATACCGAAAACCTCATCCTACTCGATGCCTCCGCCGTGTGGCGTTTAAACAGCAAAATCCGTCTGTCGCTGACCGCCAACAATCTCCTCAACCGGCGCCATTACCAATATGCCACATACGGAACCCTATCGCGTTCGGAACACTCATTCCAAATCCGCCCACGCAACATCCTCGCCTCTATCCAATACCGGTTTTAAGAAGTTTATAGTTTATGGTTTATGGTTTATGGTTGATGGTTTAAATTCGCAGAATAAAAGGATTCGGAATTTCCCGTAAATCTTACTCCATAAACTATACCCCATAAACCATAAACAACTAATGGCGGGACAACCGAAGTTATCCCGCCATTTCTATATGTGCATATTCCGGTCTGTGACCGTAAGTTTGAGAAAGTGTATGCGCTCTGATTAGCAATACATAGCCACGATAGCCTCGTAAAGCTCCTGCTTGCCGGAAGTTGCAGCGGGTTCGGGCTGAGTCTTGGCATATTCCACGATCTGCTCGAGAGAGAGCTTGCCCTCCTCAAATTCCTTACCCATACCTTTGTCGAATGATGCGTAGCGGTCAGCAAGCATCTTCTTGTAAGGCGATTTCTCAAGAAGCTCGGCAGCGCAGAGAAGAGCACGTGCCATGGCATCCATACCGGCGATGTGAGCGAGGAAGATATCCTCAAGATCGGTAGAGTTACGACGGGTCTTTGCGTCGAAGTTTGTACCGCCATTGCCGAGACCACCGTTGCGGATGATCTGCATCATAGCCTGAGTGAGCTCATAGTTGTCGATGGGGAACTGGTCAGTATCCCAGCCGTTCTGGTAGTCACCACGGTTAGCGTCGATGCTACCGAGCATACCGTTGTCGACAGCCACTGCGAGTTCATGCTCGAATGTGTGACCTGCGAGAGTAGCGTGGTTCACCTCGATGTTCACCTTGAAATCCTTGTCAAGATTGTGAGCCTTGAGGAAGCCGATTACAGTCTCAGTATCCACGTCATACTGATGTTTTGACGGCTCCATGGGCTTCGGCTCGATAAGGAATGTGCCGGTGAATCCCTTTGATCGAGCATAGTCGCGGGCTGCTGTAAGCATCTGGGCGAGATGCTCCTTCTCACGCTTCTGATCTGTGTTGAGCAAGCTCATGTAGCCTTCACGACCACCCCAGAACACGTAGTTCTGACCGCCGAGTGCGATAGTGGCGTCGATAGCATTCTTGATCTGAACGGCAGCACGTGCAACAACGTCGAAGTCAGGATTAGTGGCAGCACCATTCATATAGCGTGCGTTGCCGAATACGTTGGCTGTACCCCAGAGATTCTTGATGCCGGTCTCAGCCATTTTCTCTTTGAGATATGCTGTGATCTCGTGCATGCGGTTCTCGTAATCCTCGATGTCGGTAAGGTCGCCGATAAGGTCAGTGTCGTGGAAGCAGAAATATTCCACACCAAGTTTCTGCATGATCTCGAAGCCTGCGTCAGCACGCTGCTTTGCAGCTGTCATCACGTCGGGAGCCTCGTTCCAGGGGAACTTCTTTGTGCCGCCACCGAACTGGTCGCCACCCTCTGCGCAAAGAGTGTGCCACCAAGCCATGGCGAATTTCAGCCATTCCTTCATAGGTTTGCCGAGCACGATACGCTCTGCGTCATAGTAGCGGAAAGCCATAGGGTTGTAGCTCTCGGTCCCCTCAAACTGGATCTTGCCGATCTGGGGAAAATACTCTTTCTTTTCCATTGTATTAAAGATGTGTTAAGTTACTGAAGTTTCGCAAGCTGCACTTCAGTGGTTTATAGGTTATAGTTTAAGGTTTAAGATTCACGGAAATCCACGAATCTTTTCATTATACAAAATTTAATGATCATAAACCATAAACATTAAACCTTAAACCATTTAAGTGAAGCAAGTTGGAAAACTTGCGAAACTTAAATTATTTATTATGGTTTATTGTTAGATCTGTATCAGCATTTGGCGAGACATTCCTTCCAGCGTGCATACGCCTCCAGATAAGGAGTGCGGTCAGCGGCGGGATGGATTTCACCCATATTCACAAGCGTGGCAAACGCCTCATTGTTGTCCTTATATATCCCTGCGCCTATGCCTGCGCCCTTGGCTGCGCCGACTGCGCCGTCGGTGTCATAAAGCTCGATGGTAGCTCCCGACACGCTTGCGAGTGTGTCGCGGAAGATCGGGCTGAGGAACATATTGGCATGTCCTGCATGTATCTTGTCAATCTTCATGCCGATGCTCTCCATCACCTCCATGCCATACATGAACGAGAATACGATTCCCTCCTGTGCAGCCCTGAGAAGATGACTGCGGTTGTGTATGTTGAAGTTGATGCCATGGAACGAGCAACCCACCTGATTGTTTTCAAGCACGCGTTCCGCACCGTTGCCGAACGGAAGGATCGTCACACCCTCACTCCCTATCGGAGCCTTGGCTGCAAGATCGTTCATCCCCTGATAGGAGATACCATCCGGCGCGATGTTGCGCTTGCACCATGAATTGAGGATTCCGGTGCCGCTGATGCATGTCATCACACCGATGCGTGTCTGGTCTGCCGTATGGTTGACATGGGCAAAATTGTTCACCCTTGAACGCGGGTCATAGTCAACGGTGCCGTTGATGCCGTAGACCACGCCGCTTGTGCCTGCCGTAGATGCAACCTCACCGGGATTGAACACGTTAAGCGACAATGCATTATTAGGTTGATCACCGGCACGATAGGTGACGGGGATGCCGGCAACGAGACCGAGTTCACGGGCAGCCTCCTCTGTAAGACGCCCCTGTTCGCTGAACGTCGGCTTTATCGCGGGAAGAATCGACGGATCATATCCGAAATATTCCATCAGGAAAAAGGCGGGGGAATTCTCCTTGAAATCCCAAAGCATCATTTCCGACAGACCGGATGCCGTGGTGCATTTCTCACCCGTGAGACGCATTGCGACATAATCGCCGGGAAGCATCACAGTGGCAATCTTATCGAAAGATTCCGGTTCCTCCTGTTTCACCCACTGCAATTTTGACGCAGTGAAGTTGCCGGGAGAGTTAAGCAGATGCGACAGGGTCTTCTCCGCACCGAGATCGTTGAAAGCCTTCTCGCCGTAGGGCACGCCACGGGAATCACACCATATCAGTGCATCGCGGATCACCTTGTCGTCCTTATCAAGGAGCACGAGACCGTGCATCTGATAAGAGATGCCGATAGCCTTGATGTCGGAAGGATTCACCTTCGATTTGGCAAGAATAGAAGCTGTAGCCTCCTTAAGGTAAGTCCACCAGCTTTCGGGATTCTGTTCCGCCCAGCCCTGACGGAGAGCCTTGATCGGAGCCTCCGTCTTGGGATAAAAGTCAGAAGCTACGCATACGCCTGTAGTGGCGTCGACCAAAGCTGCCTTCACTGAGGAGCTCCCTATGTCGTATCCTAATAAATACATGTCTTATATAAGGTTAATATCAGGTTATAAAAATGTGTATTATTGTCTCGTCTTGTTGTAAATCTTACGGTCAAACTTATAGTAGCGTGCCGCCCTGTGTGCCACTCCGGTCTGCCGCTCCTCAAGAGGCACCACATAGTCCATCTGAGCAAGTTTCTTATGGAAATTACGCGCATCTATCGGATGTCCGGCAATCACCTCCAAAAGTATCCGGAGCTGCGATGCCGTGAACTTTCGCGGAAGAAGAGTGAACAGTCGGGATGAATCATGATCCATCACCATGCGGATATGTTCGACCGACTCCCTTACTATCATGTTGTGGTCAAACGCAAGGTCGGGAACTTCATTTACAGCCACCCATTCCGCATTATAGCCCGCCATCTGCTTATTTAGCGGACGATCAATCTTCACAAGCGCAAGATAAGCTACAGTCACGATTCTCTCCACATGTGTGCGCTGTGCCCGTTCAAGCCAAAGCACGTCACGCGGGTCCTTCGTCCTATCCTTAGAACCGTATGCCCTAAACTGGATAAGGTCTACATTCTTAAGTCCCGTCAGTTCGTTCAGCACCCTTGAGGCTGCCTGATCAAGATCCTCATCTTCATATATGAGACTTCCGGGAAGTTTCATGTCATGATATGACTCTCCGTGGTCTTCGCCCTGACGATGGATAAGGAGAACGCGCAGGGCATCTCCGTCAAAACCTATCACCACACAGTCGACCGAGATGTGGTTATTGGCTAATTTGATGTCAGTGTCCTTGTTGTTCATGGTCTGTAGTCTCCGTTTTTTTGATTTACGCTGCAAATTTAGAACGAAATTTTCAAACCACCAAATAAAAATGAATAAATTTTTACAAATATAATATATTATTTTATTGCAAGATAGTTTTCGTATATTTTACGATAATATAACTAAGGGTTATCGTACATATTATGATAAGGAAAAATCATGCTATTTATCCATCTTCCCCTGCACGTAATCCACCATGCGGACTGCATTCTCACAACCGATCACGTACTGCCTGCCATTTTTCAACCGGACGAGGATACATTGGTTGCGACTGCCGTAATAGCCGAAATAGCTTCCGATCATGATGTCGCTGAAATACCCCCAGTAACCGAAGAAGCCACCACTACCACACAACCTCAATCCTCCCGCAGAGGGATAGCAGGTGTCTACCGACTGAATCTCGGAATACATAAGACGTTTGCGTCGCGAAAGCAGACGATGGATAGTGATTGCTGAATCGTCAGCCTCCAACGACACGGGGCAATAATACAATCCGAAAATAGTCGTAATCCCCATAATCACGCCAAAAAGCAACAGGTCGTGGGGATTATCAAGAAGAGAGAACGCCCCCACTACAAAAAGAACGAGCACACCTATGGTCACTATCCGGGAATAAGTGTTGAATTTTACTTTTTGTTTCATAATCATACCTAATTTTAAGAAAACATTATTCAATAAATTTAAAATAATCTCAACGGATCAATCGGTATCCTCAAGAATAAAGATACTCTCCACTGGTTTACGGAAGAACCGACTTATCTTCAAGGCAAGTACTGTAGAAGGGAGGAAACGGTTCTTCTCTATGGCAACGATTGTCTGCCGGCTTACACCGACCGCCTCCGCAAGCTGCTGTTGGGTGATATCCAACTCCGCACGTTCCACCTTAATCCTATTTCTCATCTTCGCACATCTTATTATACCGGTGCATCTCCGACCGGAAGTTGCATACGAAAATTATAGGTAGCAACACCATATTAAATACTGCGAACGCCAAGAAATCAACAGAATTCAATAAAATAGTGCAACCTATCAGCAACGTCACATACACATAGATTGAATTCAACAAGGAAGCAAGACGTATGGATCTCGTCATCTCATCCTCTACCCTCTCCTTGGAACACACCACAAACAAAGCCCCCAGTGCAATCCCGATAATCACCGAATCATTCACAACGGTCTCCAAGCTCCCGGCAAACGAAAGCACACCGAAGTACACCAAAGCCCCCATCAGCAATGACGGCACAAACATCACCCATCCCACCAATTGAAACGCATGAGGAAAAAGCAAATTTTTCATAAGCATACCATTTAAATTATACCATTAAAAATAAATAACACCATAAACAATACCATTAAGATACCATCTAAACCCATCCTTAAAATCTCACGCCGCAAAGGTAAACAAAACTTTCCACATAGACAAGTAAACTTTACATTTTATCCAATACTATTTACATCTTTCACCACATCTTCATAGCAATCGCCTCCCAATCCGCCAAGTATGTCACTGCACTCCATACGGGGTTAACCAACGAATCACGGCTTTGCCGTGAAAGTCGCTGCATAACGAAGCATGTTCGCTACGCTCCTATACGGGGTTAACATTCAACTCACCATCGTTCCACTGATTCATCTGATTCACCTTGTATCGGTGCGTTTCGGGTGTATCGGCTGTTTCACCTGTTTCAGCTGTTTCACCTGTTTCACCTGTTTCACTTGTTTCACTTGTTTCGGGCGTTTCAGGGTGAATCACTGAAACACCCGATACAAGGCGTTGTCGGTATATATCAAGGTAAGATTATACGTTATGGTATGTTTTGTTTCAGAATAACACCGGTGTGAGATCCTTTATATCTAACTTTGTCGCATCAAACAAAGATGCGCTTCGCGCAAGATAACAAGTAACAAGTAACAGGTAACAGGTAAAAAGTAAAAAGTAAAAAGTGACAGGAGATCTTCATCCTTATAAAAAGGAATGAAGCGGGACATCACGTCACTCACCTTGATAGAAACCCATCCACGCCGCTATAAGAAGACAGATGCCGACCATCCCAATCATATATCCCCACATATCATCTTGACTTTACCAACAACCATATTCACCATGATGACAATCCCACAACTCACCATTATTCCACTGATTCACCCCTAATCATCCATATTCTAACTCACGAAGAAACAAAAGAAAAGAAAGAAATCATAATTATTCTAATTATTTGGAAATAAAACATTTCTTTTAATTCTTTCATTTCTTAGTGATAATATCGCCCCGATTGCAAAGATCCACGAAGAAAAGAAAAAAATCATTTTGCCATAAATTTTTAGCACATGTATAATCCGCAAAACGAAACGTGCAACGCTCCTAAAACGAAACGTGCGAAAAATAAAACGAAACGTGCAACAATCACAAAACGAAACGTACCATCGGTTCGCTCTCTCATCGAAGTCCAAGCCCCACTCCACCCTGCCCTATCCAGTCGCCGGCTAAAGCAAATTAAAGGGCGCGAACCTGCTTTGGTTCGCGCCCTTTTGTCTGGCGTTGTCTGACCGTTATAACGTCATTCGAACCACGAGTCAACCGTCTTTATGGCATCTTCGCGTTCGATGTTGAACCTCGCCCACTCCGAGGCGTAGTCTGCGGCCTTGTCGTGGCCGGGGTTGGTGAGCGCGAGTATCTGGTGTGTCTTGATCGCGTCTTCCTCGGTCTGTGAGTACCTGCTGCGGATTACGCCGTTTATCAATGAGTCCCGGCTGTCATCTGCGGCCTCTATCAGAGTGCCGCCGTCATCTTCCGGGCCGGTGTAGGCATAGGCGGTTACCGGCTTGAAGCCCTCAGGGGCGTCCGCCGGCACATGGTTCTCGATTTTCTCCTCGTTGAGATACACGAGGCAGCGGCCGCCGTCGTAGCGGCTGAACGTCATTCTTTCCAAATAGATTTTCCTGTTCATGTCTTCTGTTGTTTTTGCCGTCGCCCCGTGTGTCCGGGGGTCAGGTGAATTTGTAGAATTTCTTTCTCTGCTTGTTGATGAACTCCTTGATCACCGTGACAGTCGGAAGGTCGGCCGTCGAGAAGTCCTCCGTTGCCTGGTCTATCATGACCTTGGATCCTGAGAACGAGTAATACTCCCCGTCTTTCCATACGTAGGCCGGGCTTTCGGATTCGGGGTTGTCCACATGGTCTATGACCTTGTAGCGGATGGCGATGCGCTGCCTCGGGGAGCCGTCGTCATTCTTTTCAATAACCGAATCGTCTATCCTGTAGTCGAGCAGCAGTATCAGCTTTTCGTTCTCGTTTCCGTCCGGATAGCAGACGATGTCCTCGATGGACCTCTTCTGCTCCGGGGTCATGCCCTCGAACGGGGCCTTCTTGCGGCGGTTCTTTATGACCTTGCCGAGTCTTTTTTCCATATTGAGTGATTTTAGTAGATTCCGTGTGTCGGCGTGGGAGGCGAACCCCACCCTGCTCGCGCATTTGAGCCTTATATCCCTTTCGGAATATCCCTTCTTCCGGAGCCTCGCGACCTGTCGGCAGAGGGCTTTCTTGTTGCGCTTGCGCAGCATCAGCCTGTCATGGTAGAAAACGTATCCGCACAGGTCGTTGCCCGTCCACATGGGGCGCACGTTCCAGCTCCGGTTTATTTGCAGGTGGTAGTCGCGGGCGAGTATGAGGACGGAGAGCTCGACCATCAGGTGAAGGAACGTCTTGTCGCGGTGCTTGATGACTATGTTGTCGGCGAAGCGGCTGTAATGCCTCAACCCCTCGCGGACATAGCCCTCGAACTTGCGGTTGAGATAGTCCACGCCTTTTGAAAGCTCGGCGGCCTGTTCCTCCGTCCGGCAGGTCAGCAGACAGTCGGAGACGTACCTCCCCTGCCAGTAGCGTAACTTGTCGATGTCGTCGGACAGCCCGAAGCAGCGGATTGCGAGCCTGTCAAAAGGAGCGAGATACATTCCCGACAGTATCTGCGACAGCTTGACCCCGAGCACAAGCCCGGAGCTGAAGCTGTCGATGAACTCGTCGAGGAAGTGCAGGTGTACCGGGTCCTTTATCTTGGACCTGATACGCTCCTTCATGATTGTGTGGTCTATGTTCTCAAAATAGTGGTGGACGTCGAGCTGCACAAAATAATATACCTCGTCCTGGCTGCACCGTCTCAGCTCCTCCATTTCCTGTCGGACGAAGAAGTGGGTGCCCCTGCCGGGAACACACGCCGGGCTGCGGTGATGGAACGTGTCCATGAGCCAGCGCTCCACCGGGAGCATGGCCGACCACTGTATGACATGGTCGCGGACTTTGGACTTGTGGACGATTCTGTGCTTGGGCTTAAACACCTCCTTCGGCTCGTACCCGGAGGTGCGGTAGCTGCATGTCGCATACGCGCGGAGAAGTTCCGCGAGGTTCTGCTCGAGGTTTTCGGCGAAGCGGTCGATGTCGTGCCTCCCGTACTTGTTGGCCGAGTAGCCCCTGAAGCCTCTCTCAAAGTTCTCCGGCGTGGCGACGGCGGAGGAAATGTGGCCTTTCCTTTTCATGGTCCGGTGTCATTGGTGTCATTGTCGGTGTCTTGTCGGTTCTGTCTGCTTTTTTCCGGGTACTGCCGTCGGGGATGGCTTGCGCCAGGCCTACCGGCACTTCCTGTCATCGTTGTCTTTCACCTTGGGGTGCGGTCCCGTCCTGTTTTTTGACGGCGCGGGAGCTGACAGACTTGACCGCGCCATAAAGTTGAGGGGCGAGCCGTAGTTCGCATTGGACGTCGAGACACCATTGTTCACATTCAGGTACTCAAGCCCGGCATTGCCACCATTGTTCGCATTACCACCACGGGCAGGCACACGAAGCCCCGAAACGGCTCTCCAGGACGACAACCGGGATTCCTTCCGGTTTCCGACTGCAAATTTAACTAATTTTGTCAATATGGAAAAATGTCAATGTGCTCTTTGGCGGTGTCTGCCGCCGGACGGCGCTATGCCGGTGGGGTCGGCGCTACGCGCCTCCGGGGTTCTTTGGGCTCCGCAGGGTTCCAAAGCGTGCCGGGCGTCCCGGTGTCAGCCTCGTCCCCTTATGTACCCCTCAGCTCCCCGGAGTCCGCTCAGACAGCCAGGAAGGGCGTCGTGTCCCAGTTCTCTTCTGCTTCGCAGAGGGGCGAGCCGTAGTGCGCATAGGACGCCGAGACACCAGCGTGCACATACAGGTACTCAAGCCCGGCATAGCCACCATCGCTCGCAATACCACCACGGGCAGGCACACGAAGCCCCGAAACGGCGTTGTCGTTGTAGTAGCCGTCGGCATAATAGGTCGAGATTGTAGCACCGGTGACGGTCGGCACGTGGCAGAGGTTCTGCATCGAGAGCTGCTTGTGATACTCCCATGTGCTCGCGGTTTTGGCCGCCGGCGTTGTGGCCACTTTCGTCAGACCAGACAGAGAGTTCATGGAGTAGGCGCTGTACAGCTTCGGCACGACGTATATGTCGGCCGCGCCGCCGGTGATCTTGTTGATGAGCGTGCCGCGCTCCCACCGACCCAGATAGCCGAAGAAGTTCTTCAGCCCGAAGAACACCGGCACCGGGGCCGTGTAGAGCGTCGCCCCGTCAGCGCCCTTGACGGCATAGTTGACCGAGCCGCAGCCGTCGGCGAGGGAGACGCCGACATTCGTAGGCAGGAACGGAAGGTAGCCGAAGGTGTTGGGGTTGTCGGCTGCCGACGCGCTCCACCACGACCCGGCGCCGGTAACACCGTTGCCGAGGCCACCCTGCCAAAGCCCGTTGGCATCCTTGTTGGCGTTCACTGCGGACTGCACGTTCCTTGTCCCGAAGATGATGCGGAACAGGATGCCTATCGCGGCGGCGTGGGCATACCAGTAGGCCTCCCACCCCTCCCCCTTCTTGCGGGCGTATTCGCCAAAGGTCGCCGCGTTGAGGCTTGTCGCAGCGCGGCCCAGCAGCGTCCTGAACGTGCCGTCCTTGGCCGTGTCGTTGTTGCCGCCGCGATAGCGGACGCTGGTGTTGATGACGCTGCACAGTTCCAGGTTGGTGCGATCGACCACGGCGACGCCAAGGGCCGACGTGCTCGCCACCGGGATGCGGTAGTTCAGCCTGCCGGGGATGGGCTTGAGGCTCGCCGCCTCGTAGTAGTAGCTGCCTTCGGTCCACCATGCGTAGTACCAGGCGGTTCCCCAGCCCCACATGTAGTCGCCCATCGACCCGTCGAGCTTCGCCGTCTCGCCGGTGGCGAACTTGTAGTGGTTCGTCGGGTCGAGCTTGCGCCGGCCGTGGTTGCGGTCAACGAGGTAGCACCCGAGGCCGAGCAGCGCAGGCAGGGAGCGCAGGTAGTCGATGTTGCCGACCGCCTCTCCGACGGGGCTGCTGTTGTTGATGTTCCATCGTCGGCAGGCGTAGCCCTCGTTGGTCACGAAGCTCAGGGGGATGAAGCCGAACTTCTTGCCGGACTTCGAGAAGCCGAGCACCATGTCCTCGGCACTGACGGACTGGAGATTGCCCAGCTCGTTTGCGAGATCTATCTTTTCCATTTTTTCTGTTTATTGGTTTGTACTGTGACTTTTTTCTAACTGTTTATGTCCTTCCATGTCCCGGAGACGAGCTTCTGCACGCCGTTGGCCCCGACCTTCAGCCCGTGGTTGCCGAACTTCACCTCGAGGCCCTTTCCCTTTGAGAAGAACAGGTACCTGGTCTCCCCCTGGTAGCAGAGGAAGCCGTCGCGCGCTATCTCGGTCTTGCCGCCGGAGAGAACGCCGGAGGTGACCCAGATGGCGGTGGCGTAGAACACTGTCTCTCCCCACCATTCCGAGACGGTTCCGGCCGCCGGGACGAGCCATGCGGATATGTCGATTTCATAGTTCCCGGCAGCGAGGCCTGAGACCTCGTGGTCTCTCGCAGACTGCTCCTCAAGCTCCCACTCGGAGACCTTTGTCCGCGTGCTGTCGCTCACCCGGTAGAGTCTCGCCGTGCCTTTGGCGGTTCCCCGGAAGCTGCCGCTGCGCGTGTTGTAGCCAACGTCGAAGCGCCCGAACTCGACCTTGACCACTGCTGAGTCAAGTTTGAAGCTGACCTTGCAGGAAAGCGTCGTGTCCTCGGTGTAGCTGCCGTCGTCGCGGTTCTCGCTTATCTCCCCAGGGCGCCGGGCGGTGCCGCTGTGGTAGCCGAACCTGGTCATCTCGACATCGGTCGTGCAGTCTCGGTCCGTGCTCGTCATGGTGAACTCATGGGATCGGGTCTCGAATGCCTTTGTAACGTCTGTGACGTTCCCGATGCCGAGCCGGACGGTCTCCACGCCGTCGACAAGGCCCACGAGGTCGTTGCCGCGTATCGCCAGCGCGCCTATGCGCCCGCTGTCGGCGTTGATGTTCCCGGAGATGTCGGCCTTGCGGCACCTCAGAGCGCCGGTCAGGAAGTTGATCACAATGTTGGGGTCGAACAGTCCTCCGGCATCGGTCGGTATGTCGTAGCCCCCGCTGTAGTTGACCTCCTTCCCGTTCTTCCTCCCGTATTGCGAGAACATGAACTCGTCATAGAACACGGCCTTGCCGATAAGCCCCAGGCGCGCCATCAGCAGCTCGGCATAGACCGCACGGAAGAACTCCATGTGCAGCCACGTGGCGTCGGTGCCGTTGGCGGCGTAGTCGGCCTTGGGCGACACTCCCTTGACCGTCACGCTCTTGTTCATGACGTAGTATTCCCCTTCCTGGAGGACGAAGGGCGCCACGAGGTCGGTGGCGGTGTAGCTTATGGCCGGGTCGTACTCCCCGTACGGTACAGGAAGCCTTCCGTTGCGCCCCCTCTCCCCGGGCTTGCCGCTATCGACAACCGGTATGGTCAGGGTGTCGACAAGAACGTCATTCCTGTAAAGGTAGAATTCCACCGCAATGTCCCCGTCACCGACAGTGACGGCATTCCCGCACGTATAAAGGGCCGCGACGGTAATGAAGGTCTTGCGCCTGCGCGCGAACTTTGTGACGACACCCGACGCTGCCGTGGCCGCGCCGTTCCCTGCCTGGCTGAGAGCCGTGCATGAAACGGAGGAGGGGGTGCAGGTCCCGAGCGCGTCGCGCACGACCTGCGTCACGCTCCCCTTGAGCCAGTAGCGCACCGAATCCGCGCCGGGTTCGCCGTCGGAAACCGTCCTGACCGTTATCTTCCTGTTCTCGGTCTTTCCGCCATACGTCACCGAGAAGGGAAGCGCCCTGCCGGGCGTGGAGCCGGCCGCGGACATGATGTTGATGTCGACGGCGTTCGCCCCTGCTCTAACCGAGTACCACGCCAGGCCGTCCTCTATGACGGTGAGCGAGGCAGGAACCGAGCAGGCGAAGGCCGTGTTCGGAACGTCCGTGTCCCCGTCCGCGACCGTCACCCGGACGGTCGCGGTCTGCACGGCTGTGCTTTTCTTGAACAGGACCGTCTCCGGCGAGACGGTCACGCGCACCGCGTCCTTCCCGTTCCTGGGCACCGGTATGAGTGTGTCTGTGGCTGATACGCTTTTCATATTACCGTGGATTTATGACTTCGTGGCTATGATGTGGACGTTCAGGCCGCCTTTCTCCATGACCTCCGTGCCGGTGACGGTCAGGCTCGTGCCGGTGGCGGTCTTGACGGTGCTGCCGTTGTGGTCTCGCAGGGTGAATGTGAACGACCATCCCGTCTGCACGGCGCGGCTGCTGCGGGCCAGGACGCTCGGGCGGTAGACCACCGTGTCGCCCTCCTTGACCATGTTCGAGGGGGTGCTGCGCCCGATGTTGATGTAGAAGGGGTCGTGGGTGTCGCTCACCTGTATCCCCTTGCGGTGCGTCACTGAGTTGTGGACCACGCTGGCGAAGTATTCCTCGGTGCCCTCCACCGCCGGGTCGTAGAGCTTGAGCGTCCTGTTGCCGTTGCTCAGCTCTGTGACCCCGGCGGTGTGGGTCACGGCCACGAGTCCTGCCGCTGTCGCGCGCAGCCAGCTCCATGCGCCGGACGCCTGGACGGTGGCGCCGCTGTCCTGGAGCGACGCGGTAAGTACGAGGTACTCGCTGTCGTTGTCTATCACCGTGTCGTTCACGCCGTCCTCGTTGACGCAGTTGATCAGGATGTCGAAAAGGTTGCCGACGCTCTCCTTGACCCCGATGTCGCCGTGGCACGTCACCTCCATGCCGTTGAAGGTGCCTTTGAAGTAGATCACCGCGTCGTTGAGGCTTCCTGCGGACGCGAGGTTGCCGATTATCTTCAGCGCCGGGTACGTCTTGTTGTTGACCGTGTAGGTCGTCTTCTGGAACTTCGTGGCAAATTTCGCGGCCACGGCCCCGCCGGGGGCGGCGAGTATCTGCGCCGAGGCGGAGCCGGGGTCGTTGAGGTACCACATGAAGCTGTTCATGTCGGGCAGCACGAAGCTGCCGAGGTTGCTCGAATAGCAGGCCGGGTACAGCGTGGGCTGGTTGGCGGCCTTGGTGTAGTCGGGGGTGCACTGGCCGGTGGAGGGGTTGAAATACTGGGTCTTCCCCACACCCGCCGGGAGGACGAAGTTCATGCCGGGCACTATGGTGTCGCCGTCAACGATCGCCTCGAGGGTGTCTATCGCGCTTATGTCCATGTTCTGTCGTTTTTAAAGGTGGAATATTTCTTTTGCCTCATCGGGCGATAGCTCCTCCGCGCCCTCGTCAAGAGCCTTGTCGATGCCGTAGATGGCGAGGTCGCGGCCGGAGAGCAGCACGCGGCCCGCGCCGTCGTGCGTCCTTAGTTCCGTGAGGTTCAGTTCCGTGGCTATCGCCTCCGGAACCGAGAATAGTCTTGGTCTGCTCATGTGGTTATTGGTTTTAGGGTTTCGGTATGCTTATGCACATCACCTTGCCGTTGACCTGCACCGCCCTGCCGCCTATGGTGCAGACTCGCAGCGCCGTCCGCTCCCTGACCTCGCAGCCGAACACCGCAAGCACATTGGGGTCCCTGCCGGCTATCCCGGCGCCGACGACGGCCTTCTCGCCGTAGCCTATCACCTTTTCGGGCGCGCCTTTCTCGTTGGTGGTGAAGATGTGCGTTATGTCGAAGTAGTCCTCGGGGCGTGTCACCTGCCCCCTCGGGGTGTCGATGACGGCGCGGGCCTCGATCTCGCGGGTGTCATGGCGCACGAACTTGCCGCGTGTCAGCATCTCCCGCTCGTCCCACTGGCCGTAGCAGCGGTAGGCCTTGGTCATGGCCGACACGACCCGCGACGGGGCGGACTTGTGGTGCGCCTCGAGCCTTATGGCCTCGCGGTCGATGTAGCGGCGGTCGATGACGAGCGCCTTGGTGCCCTGCCCGGAGACGTAGAAGGGGTCGTCGGCCCCTATCGCCCGCCATGTGAGGGCGGATCTTTCAAGCACCTGCCACGAATAGACGGCCCTGGCGTCCGGAACCGGGTCGGAGCCGTTGCGGAACGTGGCCGTTATGGTGCGCAGGGCCTGGTTCTTGAACGGGCTGATGGCCATCTTCTGGGCCGCGTCGATCTCGAGGCTGAGGTTCAGCTCCACGTTCTGCACGGTGGTCAGCGTGACCTGCTGCGACTTGCGGATGGTCTTCTGCGTGCGCGGGTCTATGTAGCCGCAGGTGAAGTACAGGGACAGGGGCGACGACGGCTCGACGTTGCGCCGCACCGTAAGCTCCCCGTAGGCCCCGAGGCTGAAGCCGGAGGTGCTCTCGGTTATCCTCGTGCCTTTGTCGTCCGTGCCGATGTACCACCGGGTGTCTATAAGACCCGTGGTGTGGTCGCCGTCGGCGAGCACGTGGTCGGGGTCCTTGACCGCCAGCCGGGGGCGCAGCGCCAGGGGGAACAGCGTCCTGTCGGGGTCGAACAGGCCGTCGGCGTTCTTCGTCTGCTCCAGGCCTCCCCCGATGATGTCCATGTAGAGCGACACCGATAGGGGCGTGTTGATGATGTATGCCGTTGCTGTCTTCATGTCTTTTATTTTTTGAGTGAGAATGTCGTTTCAAATGTCTTTGGCTGAGGCGCCGCCCCGTCGAGTATCGAGACCTTGACGCGGAACACGACCTGCCGTGCCTCGTGCCAGTTGGACGGCATGTCCGCCGGGGTGATGTCCACCGTCATGAAGCTCGACGAGTGCTCTATGTTCCAGAGCAGGTCCTCGCCGGGGAGGCCGCTTTCCCGGGTCCACTCCACCTGCGAGGCGTCGACGCTTATGTCCATCTCCCCGTGCCGCAGGACGAAGCCGAGCTGCGTGCACTCCTGCCCGAAGCGGAAGAACCGCCCGTTGGAGCTTGTCACGGCGAGGGTGAAGCTGGAGTCGCCGACGATGCAGGCCCATTCGAGGTTGTTGTACCGGGGTTCGAGGCCGACCGTCGCGGCCGGGGCCACGCAGCGCCAGCAGCAGCCTGCGTGCCACGCCTGGTGCTGTATGTACCGCCCGCTGTCCGGGTCCTTCCCCTTGATGTAGGAGGCCGCGGGATCCCACCTGCCGACATCGACTATCTCATAGACGGGGTTCCCCTTGTAGTCGACGCGCAGAAGGTCCTGGATTATCGCGCCCCTGGCGAAGAGGTAGGGGTGGTCGTAGTTTATCGGCAGGCCGTTGAACAGGCTCAGGTTCTTGGGGCGGCCAAGCGAGAGGTAGTAGTTGGGTTCCTCAAGGATCGGCTTGGTCACGCCTTCAAGGTACATTATGCACCCCTCGCGGCTCGATATGTACCAGCAGCTCTGGCGGTCCTTGTCCACCGCGTTGCCCCTGCGGTTTATGACCATCCCCTTCACGGGCGCGAAGTTCTTCCCCGCGGGCACCTCCGCGTCGGGGTACGTCACGACGGTCAGCGTGTTGGCGCTCGCGTTGACCGACACCGGGCGGAACCAGGAGGTGAAGTGGCTGCCGTCGGCAAGCAGCGTGTTGACCGAGCCGTATATGACGTCGTGCTCTCTGAAGGCGTGGAAGTCGAAGTCCCACCGCTTGCGCATGGTCAGCACGTAGGTGTCCGGGGCGGTCTGCTCCACCTTCTCCACGGTGCCGGACTCGGAGAACACGAAGTCGCTCTCGACGGCGCTGAGGCGGTTGAAGATAAGCTCCATCACCTTCATGTAGGTGCGAACCTCTATGCTCTCCACCTGCGCGTTGCCCTGGTCATCGACGCCGGCGCCCATGCCGGCGAGCATGGAGTTGACGAATGTTCCGGCCTCGAGCCCTCCCTTTGCCTTCAGCAGTCCTTCCGAGACAAGCCCCTTCAGGAAGGTTATAAATCCTTTGGCCGTGTCGTCGGCCTTGCGGCTCAAGGCACGCTCGGCTATCTCGGCCACGGTGCGCAGGGCGCTCAGCAGGTTGCTGTCGGTCAGCTTCGTCAGGTCGCCTGTCTTTATTATGTCGGGAAGGGCCGACATGGAGGCAAGTCCCTTTGCATAGTTCCTGACGGAGCTGATGCTGTCGGCCACCTTGTCCATTGCCGTCCGGCTAAGTGCGTCCCCTATCTCGATGTCCATCTGCGAGGGGAGGTTGACCTTCCGCGTCACCTTGGTTATGCGGCTGTCGCGGTACCCGGACTCCGGAAAGTATTCCGAGCTCTCGAGACGCACCCGGCGCCCTATGTAGAGGTCGGCGCCGGTCTGTTCCACCCACACATGGTCGGTGGGGGCCCTGAATACCGCTATGTCTATGGCGTGTTCGGAATTGAAGGCATCGACGGCGTCCTTGAACTCCTGCTCGGCAAGCGCGTAGTATTCGTCCGGCATCCTTATGTTCCAGAGTATGTAGCGGTCTCCCGCCTTCGGGACGAGCGTGTCGTTGGGGAGCTGGGTGTCATCATCCGGGAATATCGTGATTATCTCGAACTCCCCTGTGGAGCTATTGTAATTTGTCTCAAAATAGTATGTCCCGTTGTCGTCGTTCCCAAGTCCGGCAAGCTCGCTCCCTTCCTGGAAGCTCACACGCTTGACAAGGCCCGCGATCTCATAGTCATTGGGGTTGAACGGCAGGTCGCTGTCCTTGAAATAGTATATGGTGAAGTCCTTGCCGTCGTCGCCTTTTCTGGTCTCGGAGCGCACGGAGCTGACGGTGCCTGTCCTTCGCGGGTATATGTCCGCGAAGGCGGCTGTCTCGTAGTGGTCCACACGCCCGTATTTCTCGGCGTTGACCTCGACATATTTCTGTCCGCCGGGAAGCTGCAGCCTGCTGTGGCCGTAGCGCGACGAGTCGATGTTGCGGCGGCTGCCCACCGGGTAGAGCCTGGTGTAGAACTTGACATTCCGCGCCGTTCCCGGGTCTATCGACACGAGGCCGTTGTCGTATCCGAGCGTCAGGGGCTCGCCGCGCTCGCAGCGGCAAATGTTGACGGTCTGCCCGTCGAACCAGTATTCCGCCCCGGTTTTTTCCGCTATCTCGCGAAGGGCCTCGTCGCAGTATTTTCCCTCGTAGTCGATGACGATGTTCTCCGTGCCGGAAACCTCGCCCACCTTCCAGTCGGCGCCGCCGCCCATGCCGGCGTTTATGCATCTCACGACCAGGGCGGCGTGCTCCCTCGCGGAGGCGGTCAGGGTGAACACCGGCTCCTGCGCGCCGTCGGTGTCGTTCAGGACCAGCAGGTTCTTTATCCTGCTCTCGATCCCGTAGAGCTTGAGGTCGTAGGCCCACTCGAGGGTGGACTTCTGCCTCGGGCGGTACCGCTCGGCCAGCCGGTAAGTCTCGCCGAGGAACTCGGCCATGTCGTCCACGTCGAGCGCCACATACTCCGGCAGGGTGAACGAAAGGGTCAGGACGTTGTCGCCCTGGATCTCCTTCGCCTGGGTGGAGCTGTCGCCCGGCGAGAGCACGGCCTTCACCGCGCCGTCTTTTCCGTATATCGTTATTGCCATGTCTGAACGGTGTTGGAATGTGGTTAGAATGTCGGTTCGGGTTCCTTGAATGTCACCTTGAAGCGCCCCGCGTGGACGCCTTCGTTCCAAAGGTAGGTGAGCGGTCTGTATCCGGGACAGCTGACATAGAACATCCGCATGGTCATGTCCAGCGATGGGAACGAGAATGTCAGCCACCCTCCGTCACCCTGCTTGAGCATGGTGATGAAGGCACGGTATCTCGCTAGCCATTCCCTCCTTGTCGGGGCGAATATGGCGAAATGCAGCGTGACCTCGCGCTCCTGGTTCCTGACCTCGAGGGTGTCGGAGTATTTCACCCCGTCGCGCTCGCGTATGTCCACGCCGACATGCGCCTTGGCCTTGGAGGGCGTCATTATGGTCGTGAGGTTCTCCCTGCCCCCCTTCTTTTCCTCGGTCAGAAACGCGCCGTACTCTTTCCAGATGTCGGCCCCGTTGATTGTCACAAGTCCTTCGAGTGCTTCCATTGCCTATATCTTTATTCCGTCCCGCATTATCTTCTCAATCATGTCCCTTATCTCAGCCACGCCCGCGGCGCTCGACCCGGTGTTCTCGGCGATCCGCGCGAGGTATCCCTCGGCGATATTCATTTTCTCCGCCACGTTCTCGACCGTCGAGTCAATCTCCGAAACGTGCATCAGCACGCCCGTGAACACTCCCTCGAGCTTCGTTCCCTGGTCCTGGGTCATGGCCGTGTAGGTTCCGGCACGCCCGTTCTGGGAGTGTCCCTCCCCGCCGCGGATGTCTATCCCGGCCTCGCCGAGCATCCCAGCGACGGTCTCCATCAACCCCTCCAGCGTCGGGAGGCTGCTTCCATAGCGGTCTATGAGTCCGCCGGTGAGCTTTGCCACCTCGCCCATCAGCTCCGTCTCGGCCAGCTTCCCTTCGGCGTACTTCTCATACACGGCTGCGATGTCGTCGCTGAAGGTTCCCACCACCTTCTCGATGACGATTGTCCGCAGCATGTCAGAGACTATGTCCCGGAACGTTTCAGAGGCATATTCCCTGAAGGAGTCGAGGGCGTCCTTCCCGCTGTCCAGCCAGTCCCACAGGCTGTCGACAAGGTTATCGACGAGAGGCTCGTACATCGAGCTGACGTACTCGCGCAGGTTCCGCAGGTACTCGTCATATTTTTCCCGCAGTTCAATCAGCGCCTCGAGGGTTTCGCGGGTCTGCCCCACGAGCTTGTCGCCGTAGTTGTCGAGTATGGACTTGGCGAGTTCTTTGTCTATAAGGCCCTTGTCGTCGAACAGTTCGCCGAGTCCGTTGTTGCGGGCCCAGGTGACAAGATCCTCGGTCTTCTGTGAGTGACCGCCTATGCCGGTGCCAAGGAAGCCGCTGCTCTTCTTCCGGGTCTCGATGCGCAGGTTGTTGACGGCGGCTGTGGTCCCCTCGTCATATCCTCCCTGCCCCCACAGGTCGCGCCATTCGTCCCACCATGACAGTGCCGAAAGATTCCCCATGACCCAGTTGAAGGCTCCGGTGAGCCAGCCGCCCCCGCTCTGGTTGCGGTATATGGCCTGGGCCTCGGACGCTTTCTTGACATAGGTGGCATAAACCTCGTCGTGGTGCTCGCGCCAGTCCTTGAGGTTCCGCAAGCCGTCCTCGGCAAACCATGAGTCCTCTTCCTGCCGCGCCTCAAGCACTGCGAGCCTGTACTGGCTGACTGCATCCGTAAGGGCGTTTATCTCCCTGACCTTCTCGGCGTAGGCCTCGTATTCCTTGAATGCCTTGTTGCTGCCGAGCTCGCTGATCTTCTGCAAGAGCTGCACGGCTGTGGACACGATAGTCAGTATGATAGATGCCTTTTCGACTGCCGAAACTGCCTCTACTCCGACCTTCTGCACCGTGGCGATTCCATTGATTGTGTCAGTGATAAAGGTGCCGACATCGAATATCAGACCAATTATCTCTCCGGCAGTCCCTCCAATAGCCTCGCCTACGCCCTTTATGGCCTCGGCAAGCTGGGATACCTTGTCGCGGGCCTCCTTTTCGGCCTTGACAAAGTTGTTGCTCGCCTTGGTGTGCCTGTCCTTGGCCTCGGTATATTTTTTCATGGCATCCCCCATGCTGAGATAGGTCCCCACTATAACGGGCTTGCCGCTGGCATCGAAACCCTCGGATTTCAGTCCGGTGAACACCTTTCCGCCATTGGTCACGGTGTCAAGCTGCCTCTTTGCAGCCGCGAGCTCGCGGTTGGCCGAGGTCAGTTCCTCCGCCCGCTTTGACAGATTCCCGAACGGGTCCCTGCTGTCAATCTCCTCCATCAGAGAGCGGATGGTGTCGGTGTATTCGCGAAGGTCCTGCGGGTCGAGCGCGGAGGAAGCCGCGCTCTTGGCTTTCTCGAACTGCTTCAACAGCTCCTGCAACGTCTCTGTCGAGGTGTCGCGCAGATCCTCGAACGCGCGGACATATTCCGGCGACCGGCGCAGGACCTCGAAGTCGTGGTTCGCAAGCTCGCGGCCCCTGGACTTTACCGCCTCCGCTATCGAGCGGTCGTAGACAGCCATGGCTGCCTCGTCGCCGGCTGCCTCGGCCTGCAACCGGCCCTGGCGCAGTCCCTCGATGTTCTCGTTGTGCCTGCGCTCTATCTCGAGGCGCTTGTCGGCGTATGACTGGTACTGGTCGGCCAGTTCTTTGTACAGCCTCGAAGTCGCTGCCTTGTATATGGATTCGTTGAGTTCGTCGGAGCGTTCAATCTCCGACCGCTGGCCGTCAGTAAGACCGTCGGGGCCAAGACCTGTCATTCCGGCTTTGGCGTTCTGAGTCCGCCAGTCGCTACGCTGCTTGTCGGCAGCTGCTTTTCTCGCCTTGTATTCTTCCCGGATCTGGCGGATCTTCTTCTGAAGTCCCTCCTCCATCACCTCGACCTCGGCCTCGTCATTCTCCTGCTGCAGCGCGACAAGTTCGAGCCCGAGTTTGCGGCGCTGCTCTTTCATGCGGTCTTCCTCGCGATGCTGCTGTTCGCGCTTCTTCACCGCGGATTCGGCATCCTTGTCGGTGCCGGGACTGACCTTGTCATATTCCTTCTTGGCTGCATCGACTGCCTCCTTGAGTTTTTTCGCCTTCTCCTCGAATTCGGACTTGGTCATGGAGCCCGAGGTTTTCCCTATGAATTCGTTGTACTCCTTGAGGGCCTTCTCGTACTCCCTTCTGGCAGATGCGGCCCACGTCGCCGGGTTCTCCTTGTCGGACTCCCGGCGGTTCTGTTCCGCGCGCAGCTTGTTCAACTGGTACTGCAGCTCCTCGCGGGTATATGTGCCCTCTGTGGCGGCATTTCCTTTTAACGCGCCGTACTTCTTCTCTTGGAGTTCCATCTGCGCCAGCAGCTCCTCGCGGGCCTTTACCTGCGCCGCGAGGGTCTCGTTGCTTATTCCTGTCAGGTTCGCGAAGTAGGCGTTGACCTCCTCCTTGCGTACGGCGGCGGAAAGGTTCCTTCTCTTGCCGAGAAGGTTCTTCAGCTCTGTATCCTCCGCAGATGACAGGCCGCCTGTGCGATGGCTGTATGTTCCCCATGTGGATGATGACGTCACATAGCGCCCGGTCGCCTTCTTTGCCTCGAGCTCGGCTATGCGCCTCTCCACGGCATCGAGCTCGTTCTGCGGGTTCGTGATGGACCTGCCGCTCTCGAGGGCTGCTATCTCCTCCTTGATCTGTTTGATGTTTTTAAGTTTCTCGTACTCGGTGTCATACTTGGCGAAAATGTCCGGGTACTTCATCTCGAGCCTGTTCAGGGCCTCGCGCCGGGTGTCGGTCGATACGGCCTCATTGCCGGCAATGGAGCAGAGTTCTTCTATTTTATGGCGGTGTTCCTCCTCTGCCTCGATGGTCTTCTGTTTCTGTGCCTGGTAGTCCTCTTCGGCCTCCCTAAGCCGTTCGGTCTCAGTCTTCATGGAGACGAGAGCCACGGCGCATCCGGCGAGCAGCGTGGCCACGAGGACGTAGGGGTTGGAGAGCATGGTGGCATTGAGCATTTTCTGTGCCTTCTCCACGAGCAGCAGCCAGTTGTAATGCAGAGCCTCGGCTGCCGTGGCCCACCCCTTCATGGCGGTGACGGTCATCAGTGCAGTGCGGTAAACGCCGTAAGTGGCGGCTACGCCGAGCAGTATGCGCCCGAAACGCTCATAATGCTCTATCATGTACGACACGTCGGAAAGTGTGCCGCTGATGATTCCCTGCGACTTCTGTCCGATTTCGTTGAACATCATCTGAATGGCATCCTCAATGTTGGAGATCTGTCCGGCGATGGTCTTTGACTGCGCCTCCATGAGACCGCCGAACTTGCCGCCTTCGTCGGTCAGGCTCTCGATGACCTTCTGCACCTCGGGGAATCCCACTTTGCCTGCTTCCACGAGTTCCTTGACCCTGCTCTCGGCCACGCCGAACTGTTTGGCGAGCTCACCAAGCATCGGTATGCCGCGCCCGGTGAACTGATTGAGGTCTTGGGTGTATAGGCGGCCCTGCGCCATCGTGGTGCCGTAGAGATACACGAGGTCGTTCAGCGGCACGGACAGGCCGGCGGCGATGTCGCCCAGCCTCACGAGCGTGCCGTTGACTTTCTCCGCCTCAAGACCGTAGGCGAGAAGCTGTTTCGCACCGCCGGCCACGTCCTCGAGTCCGAAGGGGGTCGTGGCAGCCGTCCTGACGAGCTGCTGCATGAGCGCGTCGGCTTTGGAGGCGCTCCCGAGCATTGTGCGGAATGCGACCTCCAGCTGCTGGAACTCGCCGCGCACCGACGCTATCTTCGACACGAGTTCCTTCATGGCGAATGCACCGGCAAGCCTCTTGACAGTCTTATCCATGGACGAGGTCGCCTTGTCGAGCTCCTCCATCTCGCGCTTCGCCTTCCGGGTCTCGGCTGTAAGCTCTGAAACGCCGCCCCGGGCGCTCCTGGCCCCCGGGGTGACGCGGTCGTTCAGTATTATTTCTATCCTTACGGGCTGCATGTCATTTTTCGAGTTGGCTTCTGAAGAATCCCGCTATCTCTCCGGCCTCTTCCTCGGCGGTCCTGCCGGGCACGACCTCTTTCGCCTTGCGGCGCACATAGCGGGGCGCGTCGCTCAGCATCATGATCAGGGTCTGGTAGTTCACGCCGGTGAGTATGTAGTCCACGCTCCAGCCTGTGGCGCCGGCTATCTGCCACACAAACCCGAAGAGGCTATGGGAGCCTTCGTATGAGGCTCTTAACTCCCCTTCCTTCTTTGGCTCGTCCTCGGCTTCATCGGGTTCGTCCGCTCCGCCGATCTGATAATAGGTATAAAAGGGTCTGTGCCCATCAGCGACACGAACCTGCGCATCGCCCCGAGCAGGTGCTCGTTGCTCATCCAGTGCCGCACCGCCCATGTCACGGGCCGCAGAAGGATCCGGCGCTTAAGTTCGCCACGGCATATCGTCAGCGCGATCATGCGGGCTATCTTCAGGCCGTGCTCCGCGAGGAAGCGCATCTCCTGCTCCTTGGTGAACTCCCACATCTGCCGGCTGGTGACGCCCATGGAGAGATAGATCCTCGCTATCCGTATCTGCCCGTCGAGGCACGGGCGGCGCATCGTGGCGCGTATCTCCACCGGCTTTTTCCTGAAGGGGAGGCGGAGGCTCTTCAGCGGCACGGACACTCCCGCGTCGAGAAGGGCGTCCGCACCCTCCATCTCTATGTGCCGGATTGTGGCTTCGTCCATGGCTTATCCTTCGGGCTGTGCGGCCTGTTCGCCGGACGTGGATTTCTTTGGCAGCAGCCACCCGTCCTTTTCAGTCCATTCGGCGGGGAGGCTCGATGTCTCGAACACGCCGTAAGGGGGTATTCCGGCGGTGGCCGGCATGGACAGTTTCAGCTCGACCTCGATCTTCGCGGTCTCGGTCAGCGTCAGCTTGCCGGCAAGGTCGGAGAGCAGCGTGGCGTTGGGAATGAGGACTGACTGCCCGGACACGAGGGCGATTTCCCACGGCCCTTCCAGAACGAGGGCCGCGGCGGGAGCCGTCCAGCCCACCGTCTTGTCGCCTGATTTGTGCAGGTCGCCGCCGAGCAGCTGTCTGAGACTGTCAAAGTTGAGCTGTATCATGTCGAACTTGGGCGAGATCTTGCCGTTGGACTGCGGTATGACGAGCACGGCCGCGCCGGGCACCTGCTCGGCCTCGATTTCGGCGGCCTCGGGCTTGACGCCGCCCATGTCGAAAGAGTTCTTGGCTATATAGCCCACGGGGGCTCCCTTGTATTTCACGGCTCCGATGCCGTACATGAAGTCTTTGTTCATTTTTGGTCCTTTTTGAATATTCTGAATATTGTTGTAAATGACGCGCCTGCAGCGATTCCTGTCGCGAGAAGATATAGCTTATCGAAAAGGGAACTGTCGCGCCGTCCCTCCTCGGCCCGGTTTAGTTCATCCTGTTTCTGCTCAAGGGCGTCGCGGGCGGTGTGGTAGAGCGCCTCGTAATATTCCACCTGACGCTGCAGGGAGTCGCAGGTGCCGGTGATATAGATTATACCGCCTTGATGGGTGGCCTCTACATGGGCGCGGTCCTTGCTCTCGCGGTAGGCGGCTCCTTCGGGCAGCTTAAGGAGGCTGTCCACGGATATCGCCAGGCTCACCCGGCTCTCCGGCACCGGAAGCGTAGTTATCGTTCTGGTCGCTGACGCGGTAGTGTCGCTCTTCGCGAAGGTCGAAGATGTCTGCTCCTGCTGCGTCTGTGTCTTTTGGGTTGTCGCGCAGCTTGAAAAGCACAGGGCAATAGTCAGAATGACGACAACCGGAAGCAGCCTCGACAGCCTTGCGCAGCCGGGCCATTTCTCTCTTGGTAGAGGCCATCTCTTTCTTTGTGGCCTGAAGGTCCTCTCGTGTTGCATTGAGTTCTTCTTTTAAGGGTTTGACGATGTTCTCCACCAGAATCCGTGTAGCGTTCTCGGTGTTGGTGATGCGCACGGTCTCTGCGTCAGCCTTTGCCTTCTCCGCATCGGCGTTGGCCTTGCGCACAGTGGCTTTCATGGTGGCCACTGCCACCACGAGCCCCACAAGGCCGGTGCCGAGAAGAATGTTTAGGATTTCGCTGAAATTCATAGCTAACGAGCGTAAACGGATGCTTGCATTTGCTTACCGAGTGACGCATGAATTGCGCCTGGCGAGCGACATCGCTGTGTTTGGTTTGATTGGTTGTTACTGGTATATGCCTATTGACCTGAGCCATTTCTGCACGTCGAAACTCGGGCAGGCCTTGGCCGCGACCTCGTTGTGGCCGATGATGCGGACCTCGGGGAAGCGGCGGTGAAAGTCTTTCACGTATGCCTCCATAGCCTTGAGCTGCGCCGGCGTCCTGGTGTCCCTGGGATTCATCGAGCTGTCGCAGCCGCCGGCATAGACGACATGACGGCTGACGGAGTTGTAGCCCCTGGCGCCGTTGGTGATTTCCCACGGATCCACGTTGGCGTCCTCGTTGTTGTCGACGAGCCGCTCGACTTTGCCGTCAAGATGGATGATGTCGGTATAGCCGACCTGCTTCCATCCTCGACCGCCGGCCGACACCGGGGAGAGGTGCATGCGCCGGATGTCGGCGGCAGTCACCTCGCGCCCTTCGGGTGTCGCGGTGCAGTGCAGTACGAGATACTTCAACCGGGCCATCGCTTATTCAGTGGCTGCCGCCTTTTTGGTGAACTTGGGCGTGGCACGGAAATCGGCCACGATGAATTCCTCACCGAAGGCGATGTTGGTGTCGGCCTTCATGAGCAGCTTGAAGAAGTACAGCTCCGATGCCGGCGCATACTTGTCGATCTGAATTACCGACTCGTCGTTCTGGAGGTTGACAGCGGCGAAGAAGTTGCCGTCGGCATCCTGGGAACAGAGGGTGGCGACGATGAGCCCTTCGGGCCATGCTGCCACGGTCTCGATGGTGATGCCTTTGTAGCGCTTGCGGTTGACTTCGGTCTCGCTGGCGTTCTTGGCCTCGCGCTCGGTCAGCTCGTCGTCGTACTTGTCGAAGTCCTCGACGCTCATGATGATGCGCAGCGAGGGGTTTGAGCGCATGGCCTTGGGGATGGCGGCGCGTACAGCCTTGAGCTTCTTGAGCATAGTGTCGGCCTTCGACACGTCGACACATTTGTAGTCGGCGGCTTTGGCCGCCTGTGTGAGGATGCCGTTCATGAGCTTGGTGTCATCCCCGTCCTCGACGTATTCGCCGTTGACGTAGTGGTCACCGAGTTCAAACTGCACCTGCTTGGACAGGGCGTCGAGAAGGGCGTTCTGCGCTTCAGGAGGGAGCTGGGCGAACACGAGGTTGCCTTTGGGCTGCCATTTGCGCCAGATCTGCTCAAAGGCCCGGGGATTGAACAGGGTGAAGGCCATGAAGTCGTGGGGCTCGAGCGTCTGCTCAGACCAGTTGAAGTCGCCCTTGCTGTCCTCGATAACGGGATTCTCCTTGCGTTTCTGGAGCATGCGGCCCACCTTCAGACGGGGAATGCTGATTTTCTTTTCCACGCCGGGAATGACGTGGATCAGGCCTTTCTCCACAAGCTCGTTGCTCGTGGTGGCGACGGTAAGGATTCTCTCGAGTACCTCGCCGTTGTAATTGGTGTTGTCTACTTTGATTGCCATGTCTGTATGGGGTTGTGGTGTTACTTCTTGAGCCTGTTGCGGATTTCATCCATGCGAAGTTCCCACGGGCCTTTCTTTGGGAGCTCGTCGTTCTCGGGTTCGGTCTGCAGTGTGGCACTGAGTTTCTGCGCCGGAGCGATGGAGTCGAGGGTGGCGTTGAGGGTTTCGATGCCCACTGTCTTGCCGAGGTCAAGGAAGTGTTGCTTCTTATCCGCCGGAATCTTTTTGGCGGCTATGGCGCCGTCGACTGCGGCGGTGATCTGCTCGAGCTTGAGCTGCTCGTTTTCCCTGCGGATGTTCTCGGCCTCGTCGCCGGCGGTCTTGAGCGCGGCGAGTTTCGCGTTGACGGCGGCCTCGTCTGCCGTTTCCGGCAGGCCTAACTGTAAGGCGAGTGCTTTTAGTTCCATTTGCGGTTCGTTGTTTGTTGGTTTATGGTTCAGCCTCGGGAGGGGGCAGTCGCCGCCCTCGCTCAGCGTTATTAACTGTCCGTCCTTGTGAAGCCGGATGGCGTCGTTGTTGGCCCCGATATCGACGAGCGATACCTCTATCAGCCTGGCCTTGGTGACGGTGGCGTAGCGCTGCCCGGGCAGCAGGTGCCTGCGGTCCTCGCTTGTCTCGATTATCTCGAAGCCGATGCTCACCATCCGAAGCGACCCGAACTCCCACTGCTTTTTGCACTGGCATGACAGTTCGGTGGCCTCGTCAAAGGCGAGCTCGCCGGTGATCTCTCCCTTCTCTTTCTTTATCTCCTTTATAAGTCCGATGGCCTTGCCTCGGTTGTGCATGTAGAGGAGTATGGGGTTGCGCTCATATTGGGATATGTCCACGCCGTCGGTCAGGACGCGGTACCCGTAGCTGTTGAGCGTGTCGTTTGTCAGTCTTACTCTGTTGCCCATTGCGGTCGTGTGATTGTTTGCGGCGCAAAGTTGGCCACACGCCCGCCAATCTCCAAAAAAGTGTGCAACGGTTGCACACTTCTATGCAACGGTTGCACACTTTTTTGCCCGGCCTCCCTTTTTCAGCCACCTTTGCCCCATAATTCATTATCGCATCCCCGTATGACTAAAGCTGAACTTGAAAAAAAGAGAGACCTGGCGCGCACCCTGTATCTTTCGGGAAAGGAGCAGACCGAGATAGCAGAGATGGTCGGCGTGTCAAGGGTCACGATATCGAAATGGTGCGCGGCCGACGGATGGAAGGAGACCCGCGCGGCAAAGACCATCACGCGCCCGGAGCTTATCAAGAAGCTGCTCCTGGCGACTAACACGCTGCTCGACAAGGTCAACGAATCGGGCGACCTCGCGCTTATCGACAGCCTCGGCGACAAGCTCTCGAAACTGACCGCCGCCATCGACAAGCTCGACAAGTCACAGGCTAACGTCGTGGCTGCCATAGAGGTGTTCACCGCATTCTCCAAATATCTTGAATTCCGCTCCAGGACCGACCCGGAGGTGACCCTCGAGTTCATCAAGAAGGTCAACAAGCTCCAGGACGGATTCCTGATCGAGTCATTCAACAAGGGGGCACTCGTGGAATATGGCGACTAAGCTGACAAAGGAGCAGAGGGAGGCCTTCGAGCAGTGGAAGGAGCACTGCCGGGAGGTTCAGGCTCTGACGGCCGAATCGCTGTCGGTCGTCAAGGAATCCCCCGTAGAGAAGGAGCGGCGCATCAGGCGGCTGCTTTCCAACTATGACGAGTTCTGCGAGTATTACTTCGCCCACTTCCTCACCCTGCGCGACAAGGCCACCGGCGAGGTCGTCCGCATGATCCACAACGCCCCGTTCCACACCAGGGCGGCGCTCAAGATAAGGAACACGCCTAATCTTAAGGCGGTGTTCAAGTGGCCGCGCGGCCATGCCAAGTCAACACACATCGGCGTGTTCATCCCCCTGTGGCTTATATTCCAGCCTAAGAGCCTCGTCAGTTTTATGATTACAGTCGGCAAGTCGCAGGACAGCGCCAACCGTCTGATAGGCGACATACAGGCTGAGCTGGAATACAACCAGAAGATCATCGCGGACTTCGGAGAGCAGAAGAACCTCGGGCTTTGGCTCCAGGGGGAGTTCAAGACCAAGGGGGGAACCAAGTTCCTCGCCGTGGGCCGCGGACAGTCTCCCCGCGGCCTCCGTGACCGTGAGGCCCGCCCGGACTATATCGTCATCGACGACCTTGACGATGACGAGCTCTGCCGCAACGAGAAGCGCGTCAAGGAACTCACCGATTGGGTGAAGGAGGCACTCTTCGGCGCGCTCGATGTCGGACGTGGCAGATTCATAATGGTCGGGAACCTTATATCCAAGACCTCGGTGCTTGCCAATATCGCCGCCTCCAAAGGCGTCCATGTGTCCGAGGTCAAGGCCGTCGACCGTGACGGCAATCCTGTATGGGCTGAAAAATGGACTAAGGAGGAGGCGGAGTCCGTCAGGGATTTCATGGGATACCGGGCATGGGAAAAGGAGATGATGCACAACCCGATTACGGACGGAACCATCTTCCGCCATGAGTGGATCCGCTTCAAGCGTATGCCGAAACTCGAGAAGTACGATATGCTCGTGTGCTACACAGACCCGTCGTTCAAATCGACAACGGCCAACGACTACAAGGCCTGCCGGCTGTGGGGCAAGATCGGGACCGAGCTGCACCTTATCGACTGCTATGTCCGGCAGGGCACGGTGTCGGAGATGGTGCGCTGGCAGTATGACCTATATGAGCGCACGCGAGACCGCGTGGCTATCACCTTCTTGATGGAGGCCAATTTCATGCAGGACATAATCCTTGACGAGTTTGCTGCCGAGGGTAATATCCGGGGTTACCAGTTGCCCATTCTGCCCGACACCCGCAAGAAGCCGGAGAAGGTGCAGCGCATCGAGGCGGTGTCGCCGCTGTGGGAGCGCGGCTTCGTGTTCTACAACGAGGCCCTGAAGGAGTCCCCGGACATGGAGGTCGGCATCGAGCAGACCCTCGCGCTCGAGCGGGGCTCCCGCGCGCATGATGACGCGCCCGATGCCGACGAGGGCGCAATCTGGTACCTGCAGCGCAGCTCTCGTCAGGAAGTTTTCAAACCGGTGGCGGTTCCGCGCCGCTCGCCTAAAAATATATGGTAGCATGTTTATCGACAATGAAGATTACAGGGTGGTGATAGGCGATGCGGCCCTGAAGGTCGTGTCGCAGTCTTCGCCTGAGAATATAGCCAATGCCGAGGCGGAGGCCATCGAGGAAATTTCGGGCTATCTGCGCCCTGTCTATGACACCGGCGCGATATTCGCCGCGACCGGCGGTGACCGCAACCGGCTGATTGTGATGTACACCGCCGACATCGTCCTGTACCACCTCACTGCCTCGCAGCCGCAGAAGATGGGCAGCGAGATTCGCAAGGAGCGCTATGAGCGCGCTGTCAGATGGCTCGAGGGCGTGCAGGCCGGCAGGATTGTCCCCGACCTTCCTCTTGTCGTGTCCGGTGACGGCAGCTCCGGATTCGGCATTTCCTATCATTCACTCCCCAAACTGAGACACGACTGGTGACAATGGGACGCAGACAGAACAGACCGAAACTGGGCCGGGCGCAGAAGGATGCCCGGTCAAGGATACAGAAGCAGTCATCCGTTATCCTGGAGCTGCACCGCTATGCGGAGTTTTTCTCAAAAAACGACATCGAGGACTGGCGCCGGGCATGGCAGAGCGCGATAGATCCGCGCCACCCGTCCCGGCAGAAGCTCTACGACATCTATCGCGACGCCATGACCGACTCGCACCTCTCGGGCTGCATACAGCAGCGCGTGGGCTTTGTCATGTCGCGCTCGTTCAAGCTCGTGAATGAGGACGGCGACCAGGTCGAGGCGGCGGAGCACCTGTTCGACCAGTCGTGGTTCAAGGACCTGTGCCGGCTTTGCCTGGAGTCGATATGGTACGGCCACTCGCTCATCGAGCTTGGCGATGTCGTCACCGACGGCGACGGCCATCCCGCATTCTCCGGCGTGTCGCTCATTCCCCGCAAGCATGTGATCCCGGAAAAAGGCCGTGTGGTGCGGCGCGCGGGCATGAACTGGGAGACCGGCATCGAGTTCCGGGAGCGGCCGTGGAGCGACTGGCTTATCGAGGCCGGACGTCCCGACGACCTCGGGCTGCTGCTCAAGGCCGCACTCCACACAATTCCCAAGAGGCACGCTATGACGTTCTGGGACTGCTTCGCGGAAATCTTCGGAATGCCCTGGCGCATCGCCCGCACTTCCACCCGCGACCCGAAGGAGTTCCAGCGTCTGCAGGATATGATCTACAACGGCGGAGCAGGCCAGGGTATGGTCGCCGGCATGGAGACGGAGATCCAGTTCGTGGAATCCGGTAAGGGCGACGCCTTCAACGTCTATGACAGGCGCATCGACCGGGCCAATTCCGAAATGTCCAAACTGGTCATCGGCCAGACCATGACCATCGAGGACGGCTCGTCGCTCTCGCAGTCGCAGACACACCTGCAGGTGTTCATGAACCTGGTAGAGTCCGACCGCGACTTCCTGCGCGACATCGTCAACAACCGGCTGATTCCGCTCATGGTCCTGCACGGGTTCCCTGTGAAGGGTCTGCGCTTCGAGTGGGACGACGCGGTGGACTACACCCCGGAGCAGCAGGTGGCATACGAGACGATGATCGCCGACCGCTACGAGGTCGATCCGTCGTATTTCGCCGACAAGTACAATATGCCTGTCGGGGAGCGGCGCAATCCCATGGCGCTCCCTCCGGCCGGGAAGGCCGACGGGTCCGAAAAGTCTGAGAAGTCTGACGATGACAAGACTGCAGAGGATGGCAAGGAGAAAAAACATTTTTTCGATTAGGCCCCTCTGACTACGAGGGGCTGCACCGACGCTATGCCTCGCTGATTGACGGAATGGAGATTAAGAAACTCGCATCGCCCGGCGATGACGTGCGCAGGCGTCTGTCCTCGCTTTTCAACGGCATGATGAAGTCGCTCTTCAACGAGAAAGGCTCGGAGTTCCGTGTCGAGCTTGTGGCCGACCCGGCGGTGCAGGAGTTTGTCGGCGCCCATGCCTCGGCTCTCGACTCGGCGTTTGAGAAGGTGGATATGTCGGAGGCCATGCGCCGGCGCCTTACCCGGTCGAATTACATTTTTTCCGGCATGAAGGCGTTTCACGAGCTGCACGAGGCGTTCCCCTCGCTTCTTGATGAGAACGGCGACAGAAAGCCGTTTGAACGGTTTTTGAATGATGTTCAAAGCATCGACAAGACGTATAACGCCAACTATCTCCGGGCTGAGTATAACTTCGTGGCGGCGTCCGCGGAGATGGCCGGGAGGTGGGAGCAGTTCATGGCCGACGGCGACCGATACAATCTCCAGTACCGCACACAGCACGATGACAAGGTGCGCCCGGAACACGCCGCCATCGACGGAGTGACCCTGCCGCTTTCTGACTCATTCTGGGAGGAGTTCTACCCGCCCAACGGCTGGAACTGCCGCTGTACCGTGGTACAGGTGCGGAAGTCAAAGTGTCCCGCTACAGACCATGACGAGGCGATGCGCCTCGGCGACGAGGCCCTGCAGCGCGACACTAAGGGAATGTTCCGGTTCAACGCCGGAAAGGAGGGGAAGTCCGTTCCGGACTATAACCCCTACACCGTCAGCCGGTGCCGGAACTGCGACATAGCCAAGGGTGACAAAGGAGGCAAGCTCGCCCGGTCTTTCGTGCCGGACAACGAGGTCTGCAAGGCGTGTGTCCTTATCAGGAACTCCAGACGCTGCGCCAATAAAGAACTTTACGACCGACTGAAATCCGACCCTGATTACCTTGACGTGGCCATGGATGACAAAACCGGCGGGGTTAAGGGTATTCACAGAGGCCACATCGTCCATTCATCAGACAAGGAGAATACATTCTTCGCTGAGAAACTGACTTCAACCGACCTTGAACTGCTTTGCCAGGATATATTGTTCCGAAAGGGTCATTCCTGTATCCTGGAAAATGAAACCCAACTTGATGCTTCCGGCCTGCAGTTGCCACAGTTGGACACGCTGACCGATGGGGAATATATCGATATCCGCGCCATTACTGAGAACGGCAAGAACACCATACGCAACGCCCTTAATTCCAAAAAGAAGCAACTGAAGAATTTCAACAGGAAGACCGGGGCGGACTGTCATTCCGTGATCCTGTATTTCCATGACCCGGACATGTTCGATGAAGGCCAAATTATAAACCAATTAGGGCAGACTCTTAAATCTGTCATCTGTGTCTTCAAGAATGGAACGATACGCAATATCACAAAATAAGCCGACTCGAAAGTCAGCTTATGACCCAGGCGACGGTGAAGTTCCCTCGCCTTCTTAGGCTATCGCAAAATTATTAATTATTTTCCAGACACAAAAGTTTATGGACAAGAAAAATATAAATATTCGTCAGAAAATGTTTCAAGAGGGCAAAAAGTTATTCATCCATTGCCTGATGGTGAGAATTTACACCGAAACCCACTGTCATGGATGCGTCTCCTTTGACAAAATTAGGGACATCATAGGGGAAAGGATATATGATGGGGTATTTGCTCCCGGCTTCTTTGATTACCTCCGGCTTGCTGCGTTGTTTGCCGTAACCGCATTTCGCCCTGACAAGTGGCATCGATCCGTTATTTTGGATCAACCGGTAAAACCTGCTAAAAAAGAATAGATCCAATGTCTTCTATGACCTGAAATACCATTGTCCATCCGGGGGCGGGCACAAAAAAATGCCCCCGGCCTGTTATTTAGACGTCTCACTTTCTAAAAACAAATAGCACCACTGTGCAGCCGCCGAGGGCATTATGCCATCCCTGGCTGCACAGTGGCGCTGTTTTTAATAAGTGAGACACTGCAAAATTAATAAATTTTCCTGACATGACTGTATTTGAGATTCTGAAATTTAACAGGGAGATGCTTGAAAGACTCGGGCGAATGGGTGTGAGGCTCGACGACACCCGCTATATTGATCTCTTCTCGGAGTTCTGCGACATGGTGAACTCCGGCGACAAGGTCTCCTATGCCGTGGCCGTCCTCGCGGACCGATACGGAGTAAGCGAGCGAAAGGTTTACAGCCTTCTCCGGCACTTCCGTACTGACTGCAGCCACGATGCATTGTGATTGCCGTTCTCGATGGCGGGGGAACAGTCCCCTATGCCTACCTTTGCGCCATCACCAACAATCAACAGAAATGGCACGAAACAAATATCATCAAATTCTTGCCCGGATTCTTGACACAGGCAAGCACCAGATCAACAAGAAGGGCAACATCACTTACCTTATCAACGAGCAGCTCTCGCTTTCCCCGGCAGACCTGCTTGAAATTTTCGAGGGGCACGGACTGGCCCGCCGCAAGCTCCGCTCGGAGCTGCGCCTCTTCATGAGCGGCGAGCGCTCGGTGGAGAAGTACCGCGAGGCCGGAATAAACTGGTGGGACTACTGCGGCTCGATCCTTGTCAACTCCTACCCCACCTACTTCGAGAAGCTGCCGCCGCTGCTCGCCCGGATAAACTCGGAGCGCCGCCCGTCAAAGAACTATGTGCTGTTCCTCGGCGCTACCGAGGCCGAGAGCAGCCAGGCGCCATGCCTGTCGCTCGTGCAGTTCCAGATCGAGGACGGGGAACTTGTAGTGTCGGCCTACCAGCGCAGCTCCGACGCGAACCTCGGGCTGCCGGCCGACATATACCACCTCTACCTCATGGCCCGGCACATAGACTTCCCCCTCAAGTCGATAACACTGTTCCTGGGCAACGTGCATGTGTACGACAACAATATCGAGAACACACGCCGCCTCCTTGCAGGTGAGGACGGCGTAAAATTCGAGCTGAACGTATGAGCCGCCTTTATCTGTCCGCTCCACTGCCCTTTGTGGGGCAGAAGCGAATGTTCGCAAAACACTTCATCGAGGTGGTAAGGCAATACCCTGCCGGAACTGTGTTCGTCGACCTTTTCGGTGGCTCCGGGCTGCTGTCGCATATCACTAAGCATATCCATCCCGCCTCCCGGGTAATATACAACGATTTTGACAACTACCGCCGGCGCATCGAGGAGATTCCGCGTACCAACGCCCTGCTTGACCGTATCCGTCCCATTGCCTCGCGGTTCCCGCGCCACAAGCCCGTGACCGGCGAGGCGAGGGAGGAAATTTTCAGGCTGCTCGAGCAGGAGGAGCGCGAGACAGGCTATCTCGACTTCATCACGCTGTCGTCATCGCTGATGTTCTCGATGAAGTACAAGATGAGCATCCCTGAAATGCGCAGGGAAACGCTCTACAACAATGTCCGCAAAACCGGATATGCCGAATGCCCTGACTATCTTGCCGGACTGGAGATAGAGTCGTGCGACTACCGGGAGCTGTTCGAGCGCTTCAGGAACATGCCCGGCGTGGTGTTCCTGGTCGACCCTCCCTATCTGTCAACCGAGGTCGGCACTTACCGCATGTCATGGCGTCTCGCCGACTACCTCGACGTGCTGTCTGTGCTCTCCGGCCATGACTTCGTTTATTTCACCTCCGACAAGTCCTCTCTCGTGGAGCTGTGCGAGTGGATGGGGCGCAACCCGTCGCTCGGAAACCCTTTCGAGCGCTGCCGGCGCAGGGAGTTTGACGCGACCATGAACTACAATGCCCGCTACACGGACATAATGCTCTTCACCGAGCTGGGCAATGCCCCGGAGGAGGCCGTCTGAGGCCGCTTCCGCGCCCATATATAGCCGAGAGAGCCGCAACCCGATAAAGGATGCGGCTCTCTCTTTCCTTTGCGACACGGCGCGTTTATGGGACCTTATTTCAGATGTCGGAATCCGACGCAGGTATAGGTCTCGATGTTCTCGACAATATCCTCGTGGTTGTGGTTGGTTGCAGAACTGTCAATGTCAAACTCCATGAAGGTGTTTCCCTCCAGGCCGGCAAGCAGCTCATGAATCCTGTCGAGCAGCCGGAACTCGCCGATGCCTTTCTGCTCTGCCCAGTCTGTAACCACATGGAGGTTGATCAGCGGCTGTGCCCGGTATTCGACTCCCGGCACAATGGCGTGCCACTTGAAGGGCACGAACTCGATGAACACTGCCGGACGCTCCCATGCGACCTCCTGTTCGATAAACTCGACATTATGGTTCCATAGGTCTATGTGCCTTATCGCACGAGGATAAATATCATCATCCATGTCTGCCTCGTCCGGGCGTTCATAATATTCTCCGGCTGCATTGACGCACAATGCCTCGAGCCTATTCTTGATTGCGTTATATATTTCCTCTCTCATTTCTTATTAATTTTATCGGTGACTGACTGGGAGAAGCGGAAGACTGTGTAGCACTCCGTATGCGGAAAGGGAATCTTATCACATACTAAGCGACAGCGGTCTTTGGCAAACCCCATACAATAGTCTTGAAAATCGCAACTTTCATTACATAGCCCATGCCCACTCTCGGTAATAGCATCAACTTCTTCCTCGGTCAGATCTACTGCTTCATAAAATTTCCCATTCAGCACTAAGCCGTTGAGGGGTTTGTCATTTTCTCTCATTTAATATTGAAATTTATATTGTTGATGTACTCGTTAAGGTTCTCTTCGATGATTTCCCTCACCGCAGCCTCAACTTCCGGCGATTTCCCGAGGAACTTGCGCTGCGGTATCTTGATGGTGCCTCCGACCTTCATAAGCGCCATCGCCTTCCAGAAGTCAGCCTCGGAAGTGAGCTGCCTGTTTCTCTTGTCCTGCCTCAACGTGCCGTCCTTACGTCGGCCGAAGGAGCCGGTGGCGGAGTAGTATTTGTACCAGAAGAAGCGCTTCATCCTGGCGGTCACCTTTATCTCGCCCCCCTCGTTGTGGATGGCGGCGTAGGGAAGGTCGCTGAAGAACACGATGCTGCTCTCCCTTATCTCGCTCCGGACGCTCCGGCGGAGGGCGCCGGTGTCAACAAGTATGTGGCCGCCCGGACGTGTCGGGCTTTTGCGCCTGGCCCATGACTGCGAGAAGAAGGCCTCGCGCTCGAAATTCCGGTCGAACTCGTCGCCGAGCTCCACCTTGATGTCGCGCAGTATGCTCTTGAAGATGGCGCGTGTCTGCCGGTCAATGTCATTCATCCGTATCTTCTTTTTCGGGGTTTTCGTCTGCAAAGTCAAACAGGCTCGGCATGTCGGACGCCACGACCGGGGTTTCAAGCCCTGCCGTGGCGTTCATGATGTTGTAGAAAGTGCGCTCGCTGATCCAATAGGCCGGATATATGTACCTGCGCCATATCTCCCGGTTGCTCAGTCCGCTCCTGGCGTACCGGTCATATATCCGGTTTATGTCCTCGACGCGCTTTCTGTAGGACATGCCGCGCTTGTCTGCCATTGCTGTCACATGGTTTTAACCTGTATCTGTCTGTAAGGTCTGATGTCGAGTGTCGTCACGCTGCTCACCGTGACCCGGCCGCTGCCTTCGCACTGCGGACACGGAGCCGGGTGTCTCCGGGGCGCGTCGGTCTGCTGTATCCCGGTGCCGTGACATTCCTTGCACACCGCGATCCGGGGCGGTCTCTTGATTTCTTTTTCCATTTTCATCAGGTTTTAATCAACATCGGTCATGCCAAGGGGTATGTAGCACCATGCGCCCTTGTCGTTCTTGTACTGGGCGCGGATGAACTTCTTGGAGACGGTCGGCTGGTATGCCTCCTCTATGATTTTCACGCCCTCGAGGAACTGCTCGCTGCCGCTGTCCTCGGCCATCTTGCGGAGCTGAAGCACGCGGCTGGCCTTGATGTTGCCCTGCCCGTCGCGGCTGAGAAGGCGCAGCACGGCGTTGACGAGGGCTTTGGTGGCATCGTCCTTGGCGAGGCTCTCTATGTAGCCCTTGACCATGGCGATGCCGTCCTCCACGGTGTCACGGTAGCCGTCGATGGTGTTCACCCCGAGGATGACGCGCAGCGTGCTGTCGGAGTTGGTGAACGTGTGGCTGTTCTGCCCGTTGCGGGCCACGCCGGTGATTTCCGACTTCATGCCCAGGATGGTCTCGAAGTTGCCGAATATGGCCTCCTTGACCTGCTTGATCCGCTCGCTCAGCTCGCGGAGCTGCGGAATGGTGGCGGCGACTTCCTCGTCGACCATGTCGGCGTACTGTTTGCGCTGCTCCTTGCGCTCCTGCTCGCGGCGCTTCTTCTCTTTCTCGGCCTTGAAAGCCTCGAATTCCTGACGCTCTTCGGCTGTCATTTCCACTTTTTCTGTCATATCTCTTGTTTTTTAAGGGTTGTTATTCGTTTTCTTTGCAGGGGACTTCCTCTATTCTGTACCACTCGACGTCGGGGTTCTCGAGCCCGAAGAACTCTATAACCCCGTCGCGGTCGAGATAGCCGTCGTATTCGGGCGTGAGTATGTGGCCGGTGGAGCGTTCCCTGAGTTTTATTTTCCAATGTCGCTTCTTCATGTTTTTATTATGCTTGACCCATGCTCATGGGAATTATTATTACTTGCTGCCGGGATTGCTGAGTCTTTGGCAGCTCTGGCATTTCCACCGGCTGCCGGCGTATGCCGCCTTTGCGCTCGATGCTCTTGAGCTTCCGGCGCAGTTCCCGGTGTTCCTCGGCGGTGATATGGTAGAAATCCTTGCCGATTATCCGGGCATCGCGGCACAGCAGATTGACGCGCCCCCAGTCGGTTGTATCAACTCCCATCTGCTGCATGAGTTTGAGAGTCTTGCTGCGCTCCCTGCGGAGCTCGTCCTGCCCGCAGACCTTGCGCTTGATATCCTCGCAGCAGCGGTCGTACTCTTCCCGCGTCATCTCGCGGAGGCTGTCGGTGCGCCCTCCGGTGTGCCGGTGTACCAGATTCTTTTTCATATCATCGCGGTCGGTGTAAAAATCAAGAGCCTTGATTGCCGCATAGAACCGGGCGAAGTTTGTTACTTCCTGTTTCATATTATACGCATGTTTTATTAGCTAAATCGATCATGACACCAGTATGGTATCTTTCAAGCCACATAAGAGCTTCATCAATTTTGGTTTTTACCATCGCTGTATCCCTTGTTGTCTCGGTTACAGCCACTACTTCAAGGTAATGAAGTGCAGCATTGAGCGAAGTTCTTGTCTTGCCGCATAACTCATCAAGAACCTGAAGTTGGACTTTATCTTTGTCTTTAGCCATTGTTCTTTTTTCTGTTTAGTTCACTTAATCGGTTTCTCTCCTTGAGGACTACCGTCCAGTTGCAGTAATTGCAGCACCGACCGTCCTCTTTGATTGGCCACGGATCGTTGCCGTATTCCGCGACCTCTTTGCCGCAGATGCAGCAGGTAAATTTTGTCTCACTCATAATCGTTTATTTTATATTCGGTTTCCAGTCTATCGTCACCATTGCAGCCACCTCGCCGGTGCCGGCACAGTCCGGGCATGGCTGAAAATCCGGTCCTTCGGAAGTGTCTATACCAAATCCTCCCCTGCCGTTGCAATAAGGACATGTCATCGGGGCGGTCATAAACGCCTCCTTGTGTATCCGGCTGTCCGGCTCGATGATTATCATTGTTCGTTTCTTACTCATAGTTATCCGGGATTGTTGGTCGTTTTCAATATTCCTTCCGTCCATACCGGGTAATATACACCCGGTGCCGGGATAAAGCGGCCCTGGCAGTAGGCCTTATAGCCGCTGACCCTGACCTTCACCCCCGCGAAGAACTTAAGTCTGACGGCGGCCTTGCCCATCGGCTGCCCCTTGTGCTCCTGGCTGATGAAGATGAAGCATTTCCGGGGGAAGCTCTTTATCAGGGACTCGGTCTCGGGGTACTCCCACCCCGCGGCCTGGAAGCTGTCGATGATGACGAACCTCGGGCTTTTCTTGCATCTGAGCCGCGCCGTCAGTTCCTCGATGGTGTCGGAGGTGGCGATGCGGAACCGCCCCTGCACCTCGTTCATCTTGAACCTGGCGATGCGTTTCTGGAAGGACTGCCCCACTCCTTCCTCGTAGCTCATGAACAGGACGGTGCCGTACTCGGTGAGCTTCCGCGCGAGCTGCATCACGAAGCTGCTCTTGCCGGAGCCTGACTGCCCATGGATGAGCCATGTCTCGTTGACGGTGGGCAGCCCGAAGGCCTCGGCCCACTCGCCGTCCCACGGCAGGGTCCTGTAGGTCTTGGCAAGCACCTCTTTGGGGCTGAACGCTCTCTTCGGCATAGTCACTGTCTTTTAAGTTTTTCGATTTCGGTATATACGCGACGCAGCCCGCCTCCGGTCTTGCGCACTATCTGCGCTATGTCGGCGCCATCGGGGGCGTTGACCTTCGCCACGATCCGGGCTTGTTCGAGCAGGAAGGCACGGCGGTCTTCGCCATTGTCAGGCGTGACCTTGCTGAAGCGGTCGCCGTAGCGGCTCAGCATCTCGGTATAGCCGACCTTCCTGCACTCTATCGAGCGGTTGATCTTCTCCTTGAGCCCGTCAGCACCCATCATATACCACGCACAGCAGCGCTCGGTCGCGTTCCATAGGGCTTTCAACTCAAGGAAGGCTTCGTACTGAAGGTCGCCGGCCTCATCGAGTATTATAAGAGGTTGCTCGATAGAGCGCAGGTAAAACACAAGGTCGCCGTAGACATCACTGTACCGACCTTTGCTGTCGACACCAAATTCGGCTGCAATCTTACGAATGAGCTTCAGCTTGGTCTTGACCTGCGAGCAGTCGATATAGACGGCGTTGCGGTGGCTCTGCACGTAGAGCCGGGCGGTGAAGGTCTTCCCTATGTTCGGCTCGTCGCAGAGTATGCCGCTGACACCAGACTGCTGGCAGAACTCCAATTGCGCGGTGACGTACTGGAACACCGGGGTCTTGGCGGCCTTCCACTCTATCTCGTCGCGGAGGCTCACGCCGAGCTTGCGGGCGATGCTTATCCAGTTGGCGTCGCTCAGCACCCGGTCGGTCTGGCCGTTCTTGACGGCGCTGTAGGCCGAGGTGGTGATGCCCAGCGAGGCGGCGTGCTTGGAGTCGCTCGGGTAGTTCCGCCGGGCCACCGTGATCGCGGCGGTGATTTTCTATCTGATTTCTGTTGTAATCATATTCTAATGCTTTTTGAATTTCGTTTTAACGTTGTTCTACTGGTCTCTGAATCCGGCGGCCGCCCAATCTATCCCGGCGAACACTCCGTCCGCGGTGTCGGCTGCCGTCGGCACGGCTGCCGCCGAAGGTATTACCACGGCCTCCGCCGGGATTTCCGGCACCGAAGCGCGCATCTTTTTTGCTATCCCGATTTTGGGCACGTCGTTGTCCTCGACATACTTCTTGTACTCCGACACCATCTTGCACTGCTCGGTGTATCTGGCGCGGTCCTCGTCTGTCTGCTCGGCATAGACGCGGTTGTAGGTCTCTATCCGGCTCACCTTGTCGATGAAGTACGCGCCCTGGTAGATGTAGACGTCCGTCGGCTTCCCCTCCTCGTCGGGCAGGTAGTATGCCGTGACCTTGAGGTCGTTGGGAGCGAGGCGCTCGAGCACGCTCGGATGGCTCAGCCTCCAGTCCTCGCCGCACACCCTGACTGTCGAGTTGCGCCTGACGCTCGTCGGCACACTCTCGCCGATATAGCGGCTCAGCGAGGCCCTGTCGAGAGGACGCAAGGTCGGGTTTATCCTCGACACGAGCACGTCCCACCGGGTCATTCCCTTGAACCTCTTCTGGTCGGGATGGAGGGTGTTGTTCCATTCCGCTATGTCGGCGCGGTCGTCGGCGACAAGCTCCTCGAAGGTGTAGTAATGTCTGTCGCGGTATGTGTCATTGCTCTCGTCGCTGACCTTCTGTCGGTCGATGCGGTTCTTCCCCTTGCTGTAGAAGCGGCCCTGCCCCGTGTGGTTCTTGTGGGCTATCGAGCGCTGGAAGGCGCCGTTGAGCGGCTCCGCGTATTTTTCCTGCGAGTTAAGCGGGGCGCAGAAGTGGACGCAGTCGAACATCTCCCCGGCTTTCAGGAAGCCGTCGCGGTACTTGCCCATCAGGTGGTTCTCCACCTCGATGCCGGCGGGCATACCCCAGCCGTGCCTCGTTATGAGCCGGAACATGTCGCGGAAGCATTCGACGACGAGGGCGTCGTCCTTCTCGCGCCCGTAGGCCGCGCCTATCCTGCACTGGCTCACCACGTCGTAGGCGTAGTAGGCGTGGACCCTCTTGTTCCCCTTCATGCGGCGCTTGAGGTCGACGTCGTCCATCGTTATCTGCGACAGCGAGAAGTTCCCGTTGTGGCGGTGCATGTGCGGCATCTGCTCGTGGTAGAAGTCGCTGCCGCTGCGGTGGTGCCTCTCGATGATGATCTTGTTCTTGCGCCGGTTGAGGTAGTTCGCTATGGTCGCGTCGCTCGGTATCCAAGGCTCCTCCCCCTTCTTTGCGAAGGTCTCGGGGTCGTAGAGCTCGCCGGTGTCGTAGTCCCACACCTCCAGCTCGCCCGTGAGGAACATGATGTACATCTCCCTGACCGTGGTGTTGTAGGGCTGGTTCTCGAGACAGGCTATGCTCACTATCACGCGCTCCTCCCTCGCGGTCATTATCCGAGCAGACTGGTTGCCGAACTTGCCGCTGATCAGGGCGGCGTAGCCGTCCCGCCGGTATTCGGCCACCTTCTTGCGGAAGCGGAACATCGAGGTCGGCAGAGTGTGCCCGAACTGCTCGCGCAGGCTCTCGACGGCTTTGGCCATCTTCTCCCACTGGTAGGTGTTGCCCAGGACCCTCTGGAAATCGCTCGCCCGGCTGTGGAGACGGATGCAGCAGTTCAGGACGCTCGCGTTCACAACGCACTCCTCGACCCACTGCCGCCGCTTCTTTTCGTCCTTGAAGTCGACAAGGCATTTCTCCCGGTCGTTAAACCATACCACGGCCTTCTGGTCGCGCTCGTAGTTCTCACGGAACCACCCGGCGGCGAGTATCTCGTCCCCGCTGCCGAGCTTCTCATGGACGGCGTCCTTGTACCGTGTCGGCAGCGACTCAACCACCACAAGGGCATAATTGTCGGCGGAACCTCCTCCACGACGGGCGACCTCGACACGGCCTCGATTTGTCCAGTTGCGATAGTTCGACTCAGTGACAATGTTGTTGTCAATGAGCTCTCGCATCGATACGCATAATCTTCCGTCGTAGTATTCCATGATCTCGTTTGTCAGAGTGATTCTGCCATGCTCTTCAACTCGTTAATCTGTGACAGCGTGACGTGGTCGTATCTTGCCACTACATTACCCTTGGGGTCATAGACAGTGCCTTCGCCCGTCTGCTTGTCAAGGTAGATTTCGGCCCGGTTAGGATAGACCGCGTGCCAGCAGCTGTCGGAATCGAAAAAGAACTCCCCCTCCGGAATGACGTAATAGGTGCAGCCCATGTGGTGCCTGACCGCCGCGAATCGTATCTTCCTGGCAAGCTCGTTATCCGTGCGGTAGGCAAGGGCGTTCTTGACGCAACGCTCGCAGATTTCCTTCCCTTTGACCTTGAAGGTGCGCTGCAGGGACCTGATGCCCTCCTTGCTGACTGAAATGTACTTGTTCATTTTTCTCACTTATTGGATTTTATTCGTTATCTTTGTAGATTGTTAGTAAATCACCGACTTGGATTCCACGTCCGGTCGGCATCCAAACATCATATCAAAAAGACCGCAAAGCCATGAGCCTTGAAAACTATCTTGTAAGATCAGATGTATCTGAAACGGAGATACGCTGCTCTTTCCGTCAGGAAGAGGTGTCACAACTCCATACGTTCTTAAAAGAGAAGGGATTTGACTGGTACCGAGACTTCCTGACAACAAACCTTTCAGACATTCTGAAATATATCGCTCTACCTCCGTCGAGGCGTGAGGCAAAGAAGTGGGTCGGCCGTCCTGACTCGATTCTTCTTCGTTTTGCAGCATTGCAAATATCTGCGATAACTGTGCAATTCCAGTTAGATATTGACGGCATAGCGGGGATTGTTGACTCCGGCTCTTACCGTAGCTTTCATTCAGTGATTGCAGACGCCCTCGCACCTCTGCTGCTTGGTTCGCCGCTGAAGAAGTTTCCGTTTGAGGGATACGATTCCCCTTTTTGCTGAGGCCGTTGTAATACTCGGCTTCTTTCTCCTGACTGTGAAATTCCTTTGTCATAGTCTCACTTTCTATTTAGTTGGTTGTTGATTTTGTCGATGGCTTCCTTGAGGGCGAAATGGCCGGCGACCAATGCAGAGTATGTCCTCGACAGGTCACACTCTCGGTCGTCATGGGTCGCTTCGTACTGGTCGAGGACTATCCCGGTGTCATTGAAATTCCGGGTCAGGGTCTGTAACAGGACCCTGACGGCATTTTCTGTCATTATTTCGGCTCGTTGCTTCATCGTCTGATTTTTTAGTGGGAGGACTCGGACTCGAACCGAGGACGAACCGGCCGGATTGGATACCGCCGGGTGTTCTGCCAACTGAACTATCCTCCCGAAATGCCGCCGGGCTTGCAATTCCGGCGGCGGTTCAAATGTAGTGCCTTGCGGCTTTTACCGGCTCTCTTGCCGGAGGATGGCCATCTCTTGGGTCTCACCCTTATAGCTCTGCCGGCTGACCGTTGGAGTCATAGACCTCGATGGTCAATGCTCCCAGTCCGTCGTTCTCGCCCCCTTGGTAGAAGGCCATGAACCGGTCGCCCTGGTTCTCATATCCGAGTCCGTGTATCAGGGCGAAGGCTTCAACTATCGCCCAGCCTGCGGCGGCTGCCTCCTCTTTGGTCGGATAGTCCACGTCCAACTCCAGTGTCCGGCATTTATCCGGGTCCGTATGAAAGTCGTTTATGCTGATTCTATAAGTCACTTTGTCCATCGTCTTATCCGTTATAGGTGACTACCATCAGCAGTCGCTGAATGTCTTCCCTGAGTTCCTGAAGGGATACCCTGTGAAGGGTGTCCGCAACATTGTGCATTATGTTTGTGCCTGTCGGGTACTGACTGCCTTCGATGAGGGTGGTCTCGATGCTCTTTATCTGATGATTCAGCCAAGTCCTTATCTTGTCAATGTCGTCCCATGAGGTCATCGGGCGAAGTTCCCGGACTGCCTTGAGGTTGACCTGCGCCTTATACATGTCATCGCCGTGCCAGCGGAAGAAGTGTTCGTAGTCCTCGTTCATCTTGAGGGCATACTTCTCAACCTTGCGCTCATATTTGCGGAGGACGGTTTTATACTCGCTTTTGAATATCTCAAGAAGTTCCTTCTTCGTCATTTTCTTTGTCTCACTCATTTTTGCTTAAGTTTGCTTAACCGTTAAAATTTGTCTATCCGCACCAAATTTTGTATCTTTGGCCGCTCGTTCCATCTGGAACACGCTGCAAAGATACAAAAACATTTCGCCACCATGCAAGCAAAAGAACAAAATATTTCACCAATAAAACAAAGGATTTTGTATTTCGCTGGTACGTTGGGTATCAGCAAGCGTGATTTTTATACAAAAATTGGGGTTTCAAGGGGTACTTTAGAGAGCAAGACTGGTATAACAGAAGATGTACTTACAAAATTTTTCGCCACCTATCCCGAGGTTAGCGTGGAGTGGATTATGTTAGGATTTGGCGAAATGCTCAAAACGAAACGTACCTCTAAGGTTAAAACCGACAACACTCAAGACAATTTAGAGGATAAAATTACGAATTTAATAGGAGATAAACAACCTTTAAAACCCGTAATTGATAGCTTTATGGGGTATCTACAGGAGAAGGATAAAGAAATTGGTACCTTGAACAAAGAAATTGGAAAGCTCGAAGCTCGAATAGAGCAGCTTGAAAAAGAACGTCGGGATAACCAGGTCTTTCCCACCACAAACATTCCAAAGGTGGAGACCCCCTCCCCGCCCGTCTTGCAAGACAGATAGAGCCCTCCATCGTGATTATTGATGGCATACCCTTCCGGATATACCCAAACTGACCCCTCAGCCGCTCCCTCTGTCACCCCCTCGGCTCCCCGAATCATAGCCTCCCCTCCCCTTTTGCGCAACCTCCAATCTCGAAACCCTTGATTTCGGGGCGTTTCACCCTCGCCGCTGAAAAAGAGGGGGTATTTTGCTTCACACTCAAACGCCCTTTTTTAAAACTGATGCCCCTTTTTGGGCGGCTATCTCATCGCAGTTATTTGCATTCAAAATCCCCGATTTTGAATATCCACTTTTACGAAAGTGAATATCCAGTTTGAACATCCACTTTGAATATCCACCTGAATACCCAGCCCCTAAAATCGGCATTTTTGAATATAATGCAGGGGCATTGACGACACCATGCCGACAACACCCCTACAAAAGCGTCAGAAACACCTTCTAAGGCCGTTTAAATGCCATCCTTATAGTCTGTGCCACTGCCACCCGATATGAGCGTAGATTGCTTGATTATAGCGCGTTTAGTGACGATTGTACCATTGCCCGACAGCCCTGCATGGCGCAGGTAGTTGTAGGTTGCACCCACATGCTCAGCCGTAAAAACACTAAAAACGGCCTTGATGCTGCTGAAATACCAGTCTTTGCGCCTCGTGCCCTCGATGGGCCGGGTCAGATGAACATGAATAACTTTTGCCATATCTCCTTAATTAATCGGTGCAAATATACCAAATAATATCTATATGGAATATTTTAGATACATAAAACATCAAACCGCCCACAAAAAAACGGCGTAAAGCCGCGTCCCCTGCCCTACCCTTGCCGCCGATGAACGTCCGCCATGCCGATGTAGCCGCCATGCAAACCCCATGTAAACCCCGCGTAAGCCAAAACCCACAAAACAGTCCCCTCACGTAAACCCCACGTAAACCTACGTAAACTTTTCTCACGTTTCGTTTTATTTCGCCCACACCCCACTACCCCACCTAACCCACTGAAACCAAAAGCCTTTCATTCCACCCCACCATCACCCACTTTGCACGCTTCGTTTTGTGCCCTATACATGATTACCATCACCCAACCCACCACTGATTCACCCCCAATCACCCGAATCAGCTGTTTCACCCGTTTCGTGTGTTTCACCTGTTTCACCCGAAACAAGTGAAACACCTGAAACAAGCGAAACAAGTGAAACGCTTGAAACACGTTACCGACCCGTCTCCATGACCATTGGGCGACATAAGCATTCTCCACCAAGTACATTGAAGACTTCATGAAAAATTCCACACGTTCTTTTTAACGATTACTAAAGTGAGTAAGACTCAAATATTTTGCCCATTTTTACCAAAGCCTATTGTCAACTCAAAAAATCTTTCTAACTTTGTAAATAGGAATAGTAACACCAATCTGAAATACCTGCCCCTCGATTGGGATTCATCCTGTCATCATGAGAAAGATGAAGAAGTCAATTATATTTATCAACTTTGATTACCTATGCCAAATCTATATATCATAGCAGGATGCAACGGAGCTGGTAAAACTACCGCTTCATTCAATGTGCTGCCTCAAATTCTTGATTGCAAAGAGTTTGTAAACGCAGACGAGATAGCAAAAGGAATTTCGCCTTTTGATCCCGAATCAGTTGCTATTCAAGCCGGCAAACTAATGCTTCATCGAATACAGACGTTGCTGGCAATTAGTGTTTCGTTTGCCATTGAAACAACATTGGCAACACGCAGTTATCAGACGTTAGTAAGACGCGCACAAGAAAAAGGCTACACAGTTCAATTGCTGTTTTTCTGGCTTGAATCACCCCAAATGGCGTGTGAACGAGTGGCACAACGAGTATCAGAAGGAGGTCACAACATTCCCATACCGACTATTTATCAACGCTATCATTCCGGACTATGCAATTTGTTTGACATCTACATCCCGATTGTAGATTATTGGGCATTATACGATAATAATCTACAAACCAAACTTATTGCAGACAGCGAGAGCATAAGAGATTTACAATTATTCAATAAAATCAAAGAAGGTCATGTCAGAACAAGATAAACTTAATCAACGGGAGATACTGAATAAAGCACTTAAAGAGTCATTCAGAAAAATGCTTGAACTAAAGAAAAAATTAGGACAATCGGTAGTAACGACCGATGGCAACGGAAATCCCGTGATCATTACAGCAGAAGAGGCAGAGAAATTAGTAAGCGATGAATAAATTTCACTGAATCCCTCTGAATCATCCATATTATAGCTCACGAAGAAACAAAAGAAAAGAAAGAAATCATAATTATTCTAATTATTTGGAAATAAAACATTTCTTTTAATTCTTTCATTTCTTAGTGACAACATCGCCACGATTGCAAAGACCCACGAAGAAAAGAAAGAAATCATTTTGCCATAAATTTTTAGCACATGATTACATCACCCAACCCACCACTGATTCACCCCCAATCACCTGAATCAGCTGTTTCACCCGTTTCGGGTGTTTCACCTGTTTCACCCGAAACAAGTGAAACAAGCGAAACAAGCGAAACGTTTGAAACACGTTACCGACCCGTCTTCCATGACCATTGGACTACATAAGCATTCTCCACCAAGTACATTGAAGACTTCATGAAAATTCCACAAGTTATTTTCATTCCTCGGTATTCAATTTGTACCAACGTTTATGACAGCAATAAGATAGCATGTCGATAGGGATACCGCCTCGACTGAAATTCTGTCTGTCCTCATGATAAATTACCATTCCGGACTATGCAATTTGTTTGACATCTACATCCCGATTGTAGATTATTGGGCATTATGCTAATGCAAAATAATCACTTAACCATTCTATCTATTTGAATGTTTTGAAACTTTTATTAATTTCGCAATTGCAAAACAATCATAAACATTGGAATATGCCTAATACCAAAAGTTCTGACATAAGATATAAAGTTCTTGACCGATGTCTCCGGCGTGGAGGTTACTCGACAGCCAGACTTATGGATGCCGTAAGCAAAGAATTGGAATTTCAAGGTTATGAACCTGTCACAGCCTTGAATACTATTCGCAATGATTTGAGATATATTGGTGCCACATATCCAAATGTTACTATTGTAGAAACTAAATCCGGAAGGAATAAAACATATTCATACGAAGATCCGAATTCTTCTATATATAAGTTGCAACTTAGCGATGAAGAACTTGGCCAGTTATCACAATGTATGGCAATTTTGTCAAAATTTGAGGGACTTCCTCAAATGGAGTGGCTTGAATCCTTTATGGAACGATTCAAATTATCACTTAATATAGATCCGGAAGGTACTCGAGTAGTTGGTTTCGATGTAAATAAATACTTGATTGGTCGTGAACATTTCTCTAAACTGCTTGCTGCTATAAGCAATAAGAATACAATATCAATCTCTTATAAAAACTTCAGAGAAAATAAACACAAGCAGATTATAGTGTATCCGTATTACATAAAAGAATATAATAATCGATGGTTCCTTCTTGGAAGGACAAAGGGTTATGAAACTATATCAACTTTTGCTTTTGACCGAATAAAAGATGTTCAACTGCTCGTTGACGAACCATATATTCCTAATATAGACATAGATTTCAATGATGAATATTTCTCTGATATGGTCGGAGTAACTCGCCCGAACGATACCTCAGTCCAAAAAATCATATTGAGAGTTACAAACGACTTGTTTCCATATATAGCGACAAAACCGATTCATGAAACACAAAAAATAAATCACCGAGGACCTGATTATGTGGATATTGAAATACAAGTATATGTAAATTATGAACTTAAGCAACTTTTGCTCTCTTTTGGAGAAGGATTAAGAGTGTTAACACCCAGTTCATTAGCTAATGAAATAAAGTCTCGATTGGAAAAAGCCATAATAAACTACCAATAGGCGCAAATTGATTGAACCAATCAACAGTAATTTTGCAATCGAATCCAATGTCGGATTCAATAAAATTGTACTACTTATGAATTCTGTATCAAATATCGATGCTCTCGTTTACAACACAATCAATCGTGCTATCGCCTTCCTCCCGAGAAGAGATGCTTTTATTTATATAATGCTGTATACTTATTGCAAGCATAAACGATATGCCATTGAAGATTTTAGTGATTACGAAGAATTTGCTTCGGACGATATTGTACGCGGCTTTTTAACAGAATTAAAAAGGTATGACCAAGATCGGCATATATTTTCACATCTTGACAATACATTATGCAAATCTGACTTTCTCAACAATTATACTGCTTTCGTTGAGTCGCTAATTCAATTGTACGTTTCATCCTCCGGAATTAGAGGCGAATGGGCTATGCCAAAGGAGTTGGCTCTACTATGTACTTCTATCTCAAAATCAATGAACATTAAAGACGTGTATAATCCTTATGCAGGTTTGTGTTCCTTTGAGATATATGGCAACTATGAAAATTATCATGGAGAAGAGTTAGATGAGTTGATATTGACTATTGCCAAATATAGACTTGATGCCCATAATTGTAATACGGGCGATATCTGTCTTGAAGATTCACGATCTCACGCATGGTTAGGGAGCAAAGCCATAATGTCAATGCCCCCATTTGGAATGCAGATTAACAAAGATAAGTACCGGTGGATGTCTAATTTTGGCTATGAAGTCAAAAATGATTCAGAGTTTGTGATTGCTGAGTTCCTATCCATGCCCGGATGGAATAAAGGTATTGTCATTGTACCTCATTCGTTTTGTTTTCAGCAAGGGTGTACACAGCGAATACGTAAAGAGTTGACAGAATCACATATTGTGTCTGCTGTTATAGAACTGCCACAACAAATTCTGAATGGCACTTCTATTGTGTGTTCTGTTCTTGTGCTTGACAAAGATAATAAATCCGATTTGTCAATCATAGATGCCAGCGAGTGTTTTCAGCAAGTTGAAAAATGGAGACGTATCCTTGATTATGAACGCATTTTGAATTTATATGAAAATAAGTCTTCCAATGTTCTAAGTCCATCCATTGAAGAATGCAGAAATAAGGATTATTCATTTATCTACAACAAATACAAGGATACTACTATCGGGATTCCGGAGGGTTTTGAAGTCGTTCCATTAAAAGATATTCTAACACTCATTCCATCCAATAGAAACCATCAGGATAAAACAGGGAGGATTGTTTCTATCTCCGACCTAAGTGATAAACCATTTCAAAATGAAATTGTCATTGAAAAACTTAGTGAAGGTAATGTTTCAAATCTCACAAAACTAACTGAACGTTGTCTTTTAATCTCTACCATACGTTCTGTTAAACCGACGATTTGTAATGCTTCAATTGAATCACCTGTTTATTTGAAGCCCAATGTGCAGGCATGGCATGTTTCGCGCGATGGCATTTGTTTGGAATACCTACGGGAAGAAATATTGGAGCGCACCTCTAATTTGGCAGTTGGGATTGCTATTCCACATATAACCAAAAGAAGTTTTCTTTCATCGGTAGTCGGATTGTCTTCTTATGAAGAACAGCGATCATTGTTTTCAGAACGAAAGAAAGCGTATCAAATATTAATGGCAAAGGAACAAGGTTTAATGGATATTATTGAGTCCATTAAAGCCGAATATATAAATGAAGTCCGTTGCCGGAAACATGATATGCGCCCTTATCTAAGGGAAATTTCATCCGCAGTTCGATTGCTTCGTAAATATATTGATAAAGGTGAAACGTATAGACTTTTAGGTGTTCTTGACAAGCAAGAAGTAGCTATAAAAGCTTTGTCAAATCTTGTTGAGATTCTTTCTGAAGAGGATGCTTTTGGAACTCCTGAAGATTTCAATATTGACGAATATTTCTGTAGACTCTGTATCCAAAATACTCATTCAGAATATTTCGATATAGAATATACATCTGACTCTGCTTCTATTCAAGAAGCTGGAATAATAACAGATGCTATTGAAGAACGTATCATAGATTCTTCATTGAATCATACCGTATCCAGGCAGGAAGAAATTGAGATATACCCCCTTTATACCTCCATTAACCATGTGGATTTTGAACGACTGGTGAACAATATCCTCGAAAATGCCATCAAGCATGGTTTCCTTTCTCAAAGAAATATCAAAGGGAATAAGGTTGAGATAAGAGTATCTGTTGTCAATGCTAATGATCATAAGATGTTCCAGATTGATATATCAAACAATGGTACTCCATTTCCCGAAGGGCTCACGAAAGAACGATATGGATTGCTTGGAGAGAAAGCCGGACTTACCGGAGGAGATGGCAAAGGAGGAAACATTGTTAATAGGATTGTGAAGCATTTCGGAGGTGACTATGACATAGTGACTCTAAATGGTAATCCAACAGTAAGAGTATATTTACCGTTAAAATCTAATTGATTATGTTACAGTACAGAGTGATTTGGATTGACGACGAATGGGATAAGATGCCATTGTTCCAAGAGGAATGTCGTGAGTCTCATAATATTGAGTTAATTCCCTTTCGTAATCGAAAAGAAGGTATGGAATTCTTTGAACGTCAAATTGAATCAATTGACGGTGTTCTGCTTGATGCAAAGATGTTCGATGAATCCGACAATGAGCAAGCTAATCTAAATGGTTTGCAAAAAGCAGTCAATCGAATTAATCAGCTTGATTTGAAAAGGTCAGTACCATATTTCATATCTACAGGTCAACCGGATTTAATCGATAATGAAATGTTTCGTCAAATTCATCCCAACTATTACATAAAGGAGAGGGATGATGAAAGACTATTCGAGGATATGAAAAAGGCTATGGGAGAATCGGAAAGGAAACAGATCGAAATGATATATTCTGATTTTTTTCATTCCGCCGAATCCGTAAAACTCGACAGTGAATCGATTAGGATTATTGTTGCCATATTAAGGGTAATGCACTTTCCTGCGAATCACACAGATTTTGTGCCTGCGGATTATTATCCAAGATTACGTACAGCCTTGGAGTATGTTTTCCGTGTCATGCTTAGATGTGGTCTTATTCCTGAAGAATGTTTATCCAATGGGGATGTAAATCTGATGGAAAGTTCAAGATATATTGCCGGAATTGAAACAAAACATTCCGGTGTTCGTTATGGACATCCGGGAGATAGTTTAATTTCTACATATCTAAGCGGTATTGTTTTATCCGTGATTACCTATGGAAATGCTCATTCACATACACCTTCAGAGGATGTACCGTCAATCCAACAAGAAGAAAAAGTAAGTTCTGCGATGTCAAGAAGCCTAATATTTAGCCTTACACTTGGTTTATGCCATTTAGTAACACAGATTAAGGACTTATACAGCGAGTCTTCATCTGACATTGAACGCAACAAGTCTAAGAGGACTCTCTTGATTAATGAGAACGCAAAAGAAAATGAAGTTGGATATGTTTTTATCCCATCAAAAGATGAGAATGGCATGTGGGCAACAGGAGAGTGTCTCTTGAAGCAACAAGAATACAATCAAGTCCCTCATCGGATTAAAAGCATAACTGAGAATAAAAACCCAAAATATCGTCATATTTATCCTAAATTCGCTTATGTTGTGGAGATTATGACTAAATAATAGTGACACAATTTAACAATCAACAATCTTGATGTAACTGTTCAGCGAATAATCATCTTTGATTTACAACTGAATATAGCTTAAAACTTATTCTAATTTCAGACAAAATGGTTTATTTGTAAATTTACTGGCAGTTATCATATTTTACAAACAATAGATTATCAGCCACTTAATTACCACATATTCGCTGAATAGTTACATCCTGATATATTATTCTTAACTTTTATGAGCAAAAAAAAGAAACATCAAAAAAACAATTTATTAGCATACAATCCTTTAGAATTAACAGCTAATGCCTTAGACTGGTTGAATAAAAATGATTCAATATCAAAATTGCTAAGAAAATGGACTATCCTTTTATGTCTTGATTTTACTTTATTCACATCAAAAGACTTCACCAATAAATTAGAGTTAAAGATTGGAAAATTTGCATTCAAATTGTTACAAAATATTTTATTATCTCAGATTGAAAGTAACATAAATAACAATTTAAGTTTAGATAACATTAATGATGTTACATTTTTGGAAAAGCCTTATATTCAGCAAACAATAGAGACATATAATATTATTCCATTCCCCTCCCTATCTGATTTTAAAATATTAGGAATAAATGCCCATAAAAAATATATTCAATATAAATATTCGGGAAGGTATTATTATTGTAAAATATCTAAAATCCCTAACATAAATCAGAATCTCGTAATTGATTTTGATTCTGATTCTGATTTTAATGTGGTTGTATTAGTAGAAAAAAGACGCATTCATAACAGACATAGGCAGTTTACATTTTGGGATAAGGATGATTACACGAAAGTGTTGAATTATTTATTTTCAACAGATAAGCGAAAATACGATAGTACTCTACATTCAGAATATAAACAGGAAAGCAATACCTTGCCTTTGACTTTTTCCAAAGAGGAGTCATTGGAAAGAAAAATAATCGCAAAAGATAGTACTCTACATTCAGAATATAAACAGGAAAACAGCACCTTGCCTTTCACTTTTTCCAAAGAGGAGTTATTGGCGAGAAAAATAATCGCAAAAGATGTTTCTGCCAGTGAATTAGTCATCAGCAAGGGTTGTATTAAATATGGTGATTTTATTCTTAAGTCGGTAAGAATACCTAATCTAAAGAATAAAAAAATACTATACCAAATAGATCATAAATTTGAGTTGGTAAAAGATTATTCTGTTAAAGAATATTCCGGGTTCCTGTTTAATCCGGCTAATGATCTATCGTATTTGTTGGCAGAAATTGATCGACATCAAAAAGTTCAAATTAAAGAAAAGAATAACGAATATCCATTAGATGGAGAATTTGATCTCCCTTGGAGATATGTGACTTTTTACGATGGGATAATGTATCTGAATCATCCAAATGGTTCACAACAAGCCCATATAAATCCATTCCATTTTCGTCATCCAGATATAAAAAAGAGTTTCCGAGATATAATGATGTATATTAAGGAACGCTCACCCCTATTAAGGGTTGAATCAAAAGATGGTAATATTATCGGACTGTTGAATTTTGAAGATTTCAGATCTCTGATACCAACTTTTGTTGACTATTCTTCAATTGATGATAATGATATTAGTTATTCATTCCGTAAACAATTTAGTAACTCTTTTTACGTTGAAATATTTCAACAAAATTCATTTGTTAGGAAGTCTCCTTTTTTGTCGTATTTGAGTACCCTACAGGTTAAAGAAAGAACAATATTTTCAATGTTGGAAACAGTCATACATTCGGCTTCTGAAAATCAATATGATGAGGATGGGTATTTATTTACGATTTATCAGGATAATGACAAATGTGTCTTATTATATGAGAACACTTCTGATTCATCACGAAGTAGCTTGGTGTTCAATGTAATTACTTCAAAATATGATGAGGCGATAGATGTGATAAAGCGTTTTCTATCAAGTGACATAGAAAACAAACGTTTTAAATTGTGCCAGAAACAAATCTCTTTCAATACTCCTTCCATACTTAGATACACAAGAATAATCCATAGAGATTATATAGAATGGAAATATGCTGTTGATAGATTGCTTAGACTTTACTCAAGATATAGGAAGTAGTCTGCATCTTAGGCAAGATAGCCGACTGAAATGATCACATCAAGATTATAAAGAGTTGTGACGTATTGTTGATAACCATCACCCCCCACATGTGCAAAATTTACACATGTGGTCTCTCAGCACCCAATCTACACTGTCAGAAATATTCTCATATTGAGCACTACTTGGTAATTGAATAGACCAAGTTGGCATTGTCAAAAGAAATTTTAAGCAGGAACACTATCTTTCCAAAGAATCTCTGTTCATAGCCTTCAAAATATCTTGGGCGGTACTGGTAGTGAGTATAAGATGAGATATTCGCATACGGCTTGAATTAATTTAAATTTAATCTTAAAACTTACTTCTGAAGAATTTAAGATTGTGACTATTCCTGAAATAGCAAATTATTGAGATTTCACAGATTTTTTGTAATTTTGCATTTGTAATAGTCTATATATGATAACAAAAGAAGAAGTTTCGGAATTGCTGAGATCCACCGAGACGTATCGGGTGGAGCGCACTGTCAGCACTGGCAACATGGACAAGTTTTGTGAGGCCATTTGTGCGTTTGCCAACGATATGCCTAATTCCAGAAAGAACGGCTATCTTATCATCGGGGCTAATGATGACGGAAAACTGGTAGGAATGAAGGTAGATGATGCCCTGTTGAAGAAAATTTCAGGTATTCGCTCGGATGGCAACATACTTCCTCTCCCTACCATGTCGGTGGATAGATTTGTGTTCCCGGAAGGAGAATTGCTCGTTGCCGAGGTTAGACCATCGGATTTACCGCCTGTGCGCTATCGTGGCAGAGCCTTTATCCGTATTGGTCCACGGCGAGACATCGCAACTGAAGCAGAAGAGCGGATTCTTGCAGAGCGTCGCTGTTCATTTATGGCAACATTTGACGCTACTCCTTGTCTGAATGCAAAATTGGAAGATTTAGATGTTGATTACATCAAGAACTCATACCTTCCTACTTTTCTTGATGATGAAACATTGACAAATGATAAGCGCGACATAAAAGAGCAACTTGCATCAATACATCTCTATGACAGAGAAAACGATTGCCCGACCTACGCCGGAATCATACTCTTTGGAAAGAATCCGAAATATTTTCTTCTCGGTGACTATGTTCAGTTCGTGCGGTTTGCCGGGAAAGACAAGGGTGGCGACATTCTCAATGAACGCCAATTTGCGGGTCCGCTGTACAAGATGCTACCCATATTGGAGTCATTTGTCCGAGACGGCATCATAACCCAGCGACCTGTGCCCGAATCTCTCTTCCGCGAAAAGACGGTATGGAACTATCCGGAGGGAGCAATACGCGAGCTGATGATGAACGCCTGTATGCACCGTGATTATCAGTCAAACATGCCGATACGATTATATCAGTTTGACGACTATATTGAGATAATGAATGCCGGAGGTCTATATGGGGAAGCCCGTCCTGAAAACTTCCCGTCAGTCAATGACTATCGCAATCCACTTGTTGCCGAGGCTATGCGCGTAATGAAGTACGTCAACAAGTTCAACCGAGGTGTGACCCGTGTCCAAGAAATGCTCAAAGACAACGGCAACACTCCGGCAGTCTTCGATGTGAATACAATCACAGCATTCCGCGTCACCGTCAACGCCACAAAGAAAGATGACTTATCAAAGGGCACAAGTCAAGGCACAAGTCAAGGCACAAGTCAAGGCACAAGTCAAGGCACAAGTCAAGAAGCCAAAACCATCGAAGAAAAAATCATCGAGTTTTGCAAGGAGCCACGTTCATTGGCAGAAATAACCGCTCATTGCGGTTTCCAAGATAAGCGAAAGTTCCGAGAGCGTTACCTGAATCCACTTCTCGGCACTTGCATCCAAATGACAATCCCCGACAAGCCCACAAGTCGTTTTCAGAAATATAAAACTCTATAATTGACCAAGTGGTGAAGTACGCCCAGCATTTCAAGCACAAGAAGAAATCCTTGGCATGTGTAAAATTTGCACATGCCAAGGATTCTTCAGTTAATGCTTACGTTTTTGCTCCCGACATTCATGACGGAAGCAAATTATAACTCAAACTCTTTCAATCGCTTACCTTTACTTAAAATATTATTCCTGTAAGACCGTATGCTTAATGTGAACTTAGGGACATTCATGTCCCTAACCAAATGTATATTCATCTCGTTCAATCGCTTACCCTTACTTAAAAATAAGATGGAGGAATACGCGATGAGCCGAAGACTATCGTCTACTATGGTTGCACGCGATGAACTTGCACTGCCTGACAAAAAGAATATGCGTCAAAAGATGCGTGAAGTTTACATTAAATCTCAAAGTCGTAAGCAAATGTAGATAATCTCAGGATTTTTATCTACATTTGCATTGTAAAAAAGTTTAAGGTTTATGGTTTATTGTCATTAAATTTTGTATAATCAAAAGATTCGTAGATTTCCGTGAATTTTAAACCTTAAGCTATAAACTATAAACCACTGAAGTGCAGCTTGCTAAACTTCAGTAATAAGGCAGCATGATGAAAGAGTTGGACAAGAAGCTGGTTGATACAATCAACCGATATAAGGATTCAGGTATAGAGCAACAGGTGGATTATGAGAAATTCTACCTCTATTCTCTTATTACCCATTCCACGGCTATTGAAGGTTCCACGGTTACAGAGGTGGAGAATCAATTGCTGTTCGATGAGGGTATCGCGGCAAAAGGTAGAAGTCTAAATGAGCAGATGATGAATATCGACCTGAAAGACGCATATCTCTATGGCTTTGATTGGGCAAAAAGCAATCAACCCTACTCTGTTGATTTATTATGCCGACTGTCTGCCAAGGTAATGCGCCGCACCGGATCGGAATATTCTACATTAGGCGGCACCTTCGACTCTTCTAAAGGGGACCTTCGTCGTTGCAATGTGAGTGCCGGTATCGGAGGGACAAGCTACTTGGCTTTTTCAAAAGTACCTAAGGCAACGGCAGATTTCTGCACATGGCTGAACCAAGAATTGGCTGCAATTGATAAAAACGATGTTGCGGCGTGCTATCGGTTGAGTTTTGAAGCGCACTTCCGGTTGGTGACAATTCATCCATGGGTGGATGGTAACGGACGCACCACTCGCCTGCTAATGAATATCTTGCAACTACAATTAGGACTCATCCCATCAATCGTCACCAAAGAGGATAAGGGGGAATACATTCAAGCCTTGATTGATAGTAGGGAGAATGAGGACAGCACAATCATTCAGGACATTATGCTATCACAGCACATAGCAAATCTGGAAAAACGGATCTTGCAATATCATAAATCCATAGGCGATTCCTAAAATAATTTTGGATTATTTACATTTATAAGCGGTTAATGTAAGTAATTCCAAGTTTTTTATTTACTTTTGCAGACCGCATAACAAATCCTCTTTCAGCATGGCATACTTCCGAAATATCAAAGAACTCACCCACACTCTCTACCAAGGGCAGAAGTTGCTTTTCGATATGTTTCAGAAAAGGAAGACCATATCCGTAAAGTATGACGATGCTGTGGAGACTCTTGAGGGGAAGGAGGACTCCCTGAAAAGGATGATTAAATTCGGAGTCATCATTCAGTCGGGCAACAATCTTGAACTTGACGGCACATATCAGGAGTTTTTCGAGAAAATACTTGCCGTCAACGAGGAGATAAGTATTGCATCCGTAAAGGAAAATATCGACTCCCTGAAACTCAATATAGCGTCGTATCTTGCTGCCGACAGTATGAGACAACCCCAGTTTCTGCGTCAGATAAGGCATATATTCAGCAAAATAAATCAGAACACGCGTCGCAACGTGCTTGATCTGAAACGAAACGTAGAACATACCTACAAGCAGGAACCGAATTTCAAGATAAAAGAATTGCGTCTCAAAGCCTTTGATGAGAAAGCCACCGCCATAAAGGAACTTATAACCAAGACTGAAACTCTGATAGATGATGAGGCAATCTTTTTCTCAACCGTGCAAGACATCGGTCTGAAAGAGACCATTGCCGAGGTGAAAAACGGATTGAAGGAATCCGCACATGGATTAATCTCAATAAAGTCGCTCATCATTGACTATCTTAACCGGATACAATACCAAAGCCGCATTGTCAAGAAAGTCCGCAAATTAAAATATCTGCGCGATCAGCTCCTTATCAATGAGGGCACCGATATCAAGAACGTGATTGAAAACGAGAATGCAGTCTGGCTTGAACCACGCACCACATTCTCCACCAAGGTCTCCATCGATTTCCTTCGCAATGAGGATGGTGCACTGGAATTGCTGGCAAACGTCAGACGTAAACTGAATAAATCCACCGCCATAAAGAACCGATGCGCTTCCACCATTGATCCCCAATATCTTGAAGAGCAGAAAGAGACCACACGCGCATTCGACCATAGATCGCTTGCCGAGGCATTCTCTGCTCAAAGCGATGATCTTTTCTCCTTTATCTGGAACTATCGGTTTGCTGCCGAAGTCAATGAGGAGGAACGACTCGTTCTTTTCCTTCAGCTCGCATCTCAATTCTATGAATCGCTGAGGTTCACCGATACATTTGCGAAGAAAGGGAATTATGAATATCCATTGATTTACCCATTATGAGACATACCAAAGAAATATTCCAGCGACTATCACGCGGACAATTTATCTCAAGCAACAGTGTTGACCGGGATATACAGGTGCTCTATAACGACCTTGAAGAGAACCGACAGGAATACTATGACTATTTCAGCCAGATTGATTTCAAACTGATGGGGGGAGACGGCTATTTCTATTTCAGCCGTGATGAGGCAAGGCAGATTATTGAGAACAAGCTCCAGTCCTTGTTCAAATGGATAGATTATCTTGATTTCCTGAAGACATACGATACCACTTTCTGCAGCGGCACTCAGTTCCGTATCTCTCAGATAGAGGGGAGAATGGCGTCGGATCTGGAGCTGCGCGACAAACTTGCAAACCTGAACCTTGACATTGCTGCAAACCATGACAAGATCCGGAAGATTGCCGACGATATGGTGGCAATCGGGTTTGCCGAACTGATAAATGCCGAGGAAGAGGAGTTTCAAGTGACCTCTGCTTTCGGATATATCGAACAGATAATATTATGCATCAACATCAACGAAGATATTGAAGATGAGATACCTGAATAGAATTATTTTTATCAACAGCGCACACGTGCCTTACGCAGAAGTATCCCTTGACGGCAACGTGCATTTCATCGGCACACAAGGCGTAGGCAAATCTACCCTTCTCCGCTCAATACTTTTCTTCTATAATGCCGACAAGAGCCGACTTGGCATACGCACCCAAGACAAGCAGCAGGGATATGACGATTTCTATCTCCCCTACTCCAATTCCTATATCATATATGAGGTGGTGCGCGAAAACGGTATCTTTTTCATAATGTCGTTCCGTTCGCAAGGACGGACAGCATTCCGCATAGTAGACTGTAAATATGACCGCAGCCAATTCATCGATGAAGCCGGCATGGCACGTGAGTGGGGAAAAATCAACGAGGCAATCGGTCAGAATATATTCAAGAGCAGGATTCTGCGCCATTATGAGGAGTTTCGCGATATCATCTATGGCAATCGCCAGAACGTAGATCCTAATCTGCGCCGATTCTGTATCATGGAGAGCGACCGCTATCAGAATATCGTGCGAGCCATAACCAATATTTTCCTTAACCAGTCATTGGAATCAAGGGTAATCAAGGATACCATAATCGATTCTCTCGACTTCTCAAATGACAATGTTGACCTCGCATCCTACAGGGAACATATCAATGAATTCCGCAACCGATATGACGATATCTGGAAATGGTATAAGAGGGAGAAAAACGGATCCGTGAAGGTGCGTGTGGATGCCGACAAAGTGATCGACTCTCACATTAAATACGAGGCATTGTGCAGTGAAATCAACGAACTGTGCGGACAACTCATGTATGCCCTCGAACGCGATGAAAAATCCTTACCGGAAATGATTGAACTGGAAACAAAACTTTCCAATGATCTCACCCGACAAAGACGTCTTATCAGCGAGGAAGCCGGAAAATACAGTAATGAACGCGACAAACTGAAACAGACGGAAGGGATACTGAACGATTTTCTGAAACGCGTTAAAGATAAAATTCAATACTACCAAAACATCCGAATATCGGATATTGTATCTCGCATAAATCGTGAGGGGGAACTGAATATACAGAAAGGGAACCTTGAGAAGCAACTTGAACTCCTGACTAACAAGAACCTTGATGTCACTACCCGTTATAAAGCCCTGCTCCAGACGGAAAAGAACAAACTTTCGGAATCATTGAATGAGATTGAAAGCCATTTCAATAAGGAGAAGGAGATACTTTCCGAAGAGAAAAACCAACTTATTGATGCTTACAATAAGACTCTCGAATCTATCCGCAATCAATATGAGGAAGAGAAAAAGAGCATAGCTGAGGAATTACGTCTTGCCGAAAACGAACGCAATGATCTAAAAATACGCAAGATTCAAATCATCAACACCAATCCCTACAGTAAGGAGATGACGGAGATTAACGGCAAGATTTCCGAATACTCTTCACGTGAGAAGGAGTTGACTGATAAGCTATCCCGGACGCGCAGCGAAATCGACCGCAGTATGCATAAGGATGAAATTGCGGAAAAGGATCTGACGGCAGCATGTGAGAAAGATGTGGCTCAAATCGAGAATCAGATTGCCCTTCTCAATACTGAACTTGAAAAAAATAACGATCTGCTGAAACGTTATGACGGATCGTTGATGGAATGGCTTTGTGAAAACAGACCCGGTTGGGAAGAGAATATAGGGCTGCTTCTTGATGAGCAGGCAGTGCTCTACAATACCAATCTCAACCCACAAATGGGAGATGATTCCGACTCTATCTACGGAATACGTCTTAATACTGCCAATATTGAGCGCGATGTGCGAAGCCCACGGGAGCTGAAGAATCGTATGGACTCTCTTGAACGGAATATCTCTGAACTTCAGAATCAAATTATATGTCGTAAGGAAAAATTGCGTTCTGATATCAATGATATTCTTGGCAAATCAAAGAAATTCCGGAAGTCCTTACAGGAAGATGAACTGACAATAAACACAGAATTATCCTCCATACCCGCACGCATGACTCGCCTTAAAAAGGAGTTGTCGGAATTGGATGACAAACTTAAAAAATGGCAGAAAGCGCAACTGGATGAAATAGACTCAGCCCTGTCAGAGGTATTGAAAAGGATTGACGGAATCAAATCGCGTCAACAACAGGCAGACGCAAAATACAGGAAGGATAAGAAGACATGCGAGGATAATCTGCGTAAACAGAGAGATGATATTGCAAAGAGAACTAATCTTCTGAAAGCGGAGATCGAAAAAGAGAAGAACCTCAAAACGGAGGAGTCAGAAAAGGAATTGTGCATAATCACTGCCCGTATGGATGCAGAACTGAAAGGTGCCGGAGTAAATCTCCAACAGCTTGATGAACTACGCAGGCAGCTATCCAAAATCTCTGATGAACTCGTCTACATAGAACGCAATAAACAGACTTACTTCGAATGGCTAAAAGACAAGAAGGAATTCTTGGATCAGGAGGATGAGAAACGTTCGGAACTTAAAGCGACACGTAAGAAATTAGACGACCTGAAGAGAAAATACGATGATAGGAAACTGCGTCTCGACTCTGAGCTGCATCGTCTGGATTCTGAATTGAAAAAAACATGCGAAGACCGTTCAAGACGAGAAACGGCAATTTCAAAAGTAAAAGGTTTTCTATCATCGGAATCACGACCGAAAAATTTCGATTCCATCCTACCGTTTGAGACTGTCAAGTCGCTATCCGATATTTTTGAGAGTCTGCGCGACAGACTGATGAACTATCAGCGGTGTGAGGAGAGTTTCCGTAAAACGGTCAACGACTTCAAGGGTAACTTCTCATCAGTCAATACACTCGGTTTTGAATTTGACATATCATCTATCGCAGATTATCGGAATTTTGCTGTGAAGCTAAGTGATTTCATCAGCAACAATATGATTGAGATCATGCGGACACGCACCAACGAAATGTATGCTGACATAATTCAACGAATCTCACGCGAGGTCAGCGACCTGATTCAGCATGGTGCCGACATTCGGAAGACCATCAACGACATCAACAAGGATTTCCGCGACAATAACTTCGCCGGAGTGATAAAGGAGATTGAACTCAGGGCTGTGGAGAGCAACGACCGCATAATGCAGCAACTGCTAATCATCAAGAGCTTTGATGACAACCACGGTCAAGACCTTGGCGAACTCAATCTCTTTTCCGACATTGAAAACAGGGATAAGACAAACGAGCGTGCTGCAAAGATGCTCATGACTCTCGGCGACCTTATGGATGCTGAAAGTAAACGTGAGAGGGTGACGCTTGCCGACACGTTCAAACTGGAATTTAAGGTGAAACAGAATGACCAGGATACAAACTGGGTGGAAAAGCTCACAAATGTCGGTTCTGACGGCACGGATATTCTTGTGAAAGCGATTGTCAACATCATGCTCATCAACGTATTCAAGCGTAAGGCTTCATCCCGCTTCGGGGATTTCACTCTCCATTGCATGATGGATGAAATCGGCAAACTTCATCCCAACAATGTAGCCGGGATACTTGCCTTTGCAAACGCACGCAACATCCGGCTGATCAATAGTTCGCCCACTACATACAATGCCTCAGCCTACCGCTATACCTACTCCCTTAGCAAGGATGCCAAAAGCAACACCATCGTAAAATCTCTTCTTACTATAAGATGAAATATTCGGCATCCTCATTAAGACTCCTCATAGCTCTTGCAAACGGAGAGACCATCGCCGACAGCCGATTGAAGGGCGACTTATTCAACCGGTTGAAAGAGGAGAAACTTCTGGTTGCCATGACCCGTGGCAGCCGGAAGAGTTGGCGCGTTCAAGATGCTACGGCTCTGATGTCGTATCTGAATAGCGTCTATGGCATACGCAATCCGGAGGAATTGCTACGTTTGGCGGAATCCGGCGATACCAGCCGTGCTGAACAAGTGCACACCATCGGTGATTCAAAATTCAAATCCACACGCAGTTTCAAAGGGTTTATGGTCAGCTGCTATCAGCCGATAGAAGTCACCCTCAACAGTAAACCATTTACACTTCATCCGCAAGAGGGCACATTCACTTTCATATATGACTTCGACGGCTTCGCTATCCCGGAGGATGTAATGGTCGTTGGAATTGAGAATCCCGAAAATTTCCGTTGGATTTCACGACAGAAGGTTTTCTTTAAAGAAAACCTTTCATCATCCTCTCCCCTCCTGTTTGTAAGCCGTTATCCGCAGACTCAACATGGCGATTTGATAAGATGGCTTAAAGCAATTCCCAACAGATACGTCCATTTTGGCGACCTTGACCTTGCCGGTATAAGGATATACCTCACCGAATATTTCTGCCATTTGGGAGAACGCTCATCATTTCTTATCCCCTCAGATTTTGACCAACGGATTGCATCCGGATCTCCCGACCGCTATAACGACCAATTGCAATTCGCATCAACACCTCTTACCGATACGCGCCTTCAACCCCTTATCAACTCAATCCACCGCCACCATCGCGGCTACGATCAGGAAGGATTTATCCCGTAATCTACCGCATGGGGTTATATACAGACAACAACCAATATTCTATAAAAAAGCAAGACGAGCCCAATCTAAGAGACTGGACTCGGTTTCATCTTGTTTATAGTGCAGTTGGCAGCATCTGGACCATCCAAATACACTTTTTTCGTTTTGCAAAGTTAATCAGATTTTTCTATTCTAACAAATTACTTTACAAATCTTTTCAATTTCAACTCTACATATCAGAAATTTGTTGTATATTTGTAATCAAATATAAATTAAGTAACAATATGGCAAGACCAATAAAAGAGACACCGGTTCTAAGAGGTAAAGACGCTGAGAATTTTGCCCGTAGGATAGCGAATCCATCTCCTGTCAGCAATTCCGAAAAAGAAGCTGCCAGAAAAGCGTATGAAGCGTTCAAAGCTATCAGTACATTCCCAATGTAACTAAAGATTATTGCTTTTGAATAAAATCTTTCTAATCTTTTGAATCTATATGTGGAAATTATAATTTCTCTGTGCTCTCTGCGTGCTTTGCGGTTGATAACTTAGCAGCGGTGGGGAGGCGCATGTAGAGGGGCATCACGAGCACCAGCACGAGCAGGGAGAAGGTCAGTCCGGAGATTGTGCCGACAGCAAACGAATACCAGAACTTCTCTTCCGGTCCGTCGAGCAGGAAGGGTATAAGTCCGGCTACCGTCGAGACTACCGTAAGTATTACCGCCACTATCTTCCGGCTGAACGCCTTCACATATATATCCACCCCTCTCCTTCCAGTATACAGTCGCGTCAGACGGTCATACTCATTCAAGATATATATCGCCGCATTCACCGTGATGCCACACAGAAGCACCAACGATGCAAACCCACCCGTGCCGAACGGTATCCCCGTAAACCGGAACGTAAGGAATACTCCGATAAACGACACCGGTATCAGCAATATGATGACAAACGGACGCGTCCACGACTCAAACAATATGCCGCATAGCATATAGATGATCAGCACCACCACTATCAGCAACCAATACTGCTCACCCGTATCCTGATACCATCCGTAGGTAGCCACCTCACAACTGAAACCCACCGGAAGCGTCCGACTGAACGTGTCAACAACCCCCTCTATATACTTCGACGTATAAGTATATGACCCGATGACATTAAACGCCACGTTAAGCACATACTGCTGGTCGCGCTTCTCTATTACATTCTTCGCCTCACGCCGCCCGATCATCACGAAATCACCGACACGATAATCAGCCGAGTCAATACGTATGTAGGAATTACCGAGCGACCAGAGATCAAACGTCTCCCGACTCTCCGGACGCAACATCACATCCGTGACAGTCACACCATCATCAATCACCCCCACCCGGCGCGTGGAGAGAAGATCACCGAGTGCCGAATGTAGCTTCTGAGCCGGTATACCGTATAGAGCCATCTGCTCACGGTCATACTTCACAAACAACTCATCCTCCTGATTCTCATAACCGGGAGTCTGGACCGCGATATCCGCCACCCTCGGATTACGTTGCAGCGTGTCGCATATCGTCTCCGCAATCCTCACAAGCCGCTCATAATTATAACCCTTCACCATTATACGGCTGCTCCTGTAAGAAAGATTCAGCGAATTGCTGAACCCTCGTTCACTCACCCCATACGTAGCCCAATCCGCGCCACCTATATCAATCACGCGACCTATCACCCGATTCTCCAGATTATACGGCAGCGAGGTCTTCAACGCCTCCGGCGTAAACTCCACCTCAACCGTCGCACCCCACGCACCCACATTCGTGGTCCAGCGTTTTATGCCCTCCTGAGTCTTCAGAAACTCATCCAATGCCAGCACCTTCTCATTAAGCTGCGTCGCCGTGCCGCCGAGCGGCATCTGCGCGATGATATGGAGTTTCATCTCCTCCTTCTTCGGTGAATAGGTGTTGGAATCAAGACAATCTGCAAACATACGGAGCGTGCCGCCGAGCCAGACCGTAAGCTCCTTCCTATACGGAAACTCCCAATCCTTCGGAAGAGCAAACAGCGGCAATCCGAAAGCGAATACCAGCAACACCGTCACAAGCCATCTGAACCTTCTCCCCGTCATGATACTCCGAGCATACACCCTTGTCAGCCTCATCGTCAGCCGGCTCCATCTCCTGCCTCCGCTTCCCCTCTTCCGCTTCCTGCCACTCCGCTTCATGAGCGCATCCACCAGCGCAGGCGCGAAGAGATACGCCACAAGCAACGCCACAGTGAGATTCACCATCACGATAAGCGCGAAATCATGAAGGTCATCCTGAATATAATCCGGCATAAAGAATATCAGCACGAGCGAACCGATCGTAGTCAGCAACGCCGCCAATATCGCGAAAAACGCCCCACGGTCGCGGTAACGCCCATAATGATCCACCATCACTATCACCGCATCGATAATCAGACCCAACGACACCGTAATCCCCGCAAGCGAGAAGATATGGAGCCTTATGTCAAGCAGATAATAAGCTATCACCGAAATCAGCAACGCAGCAGCAAGCGTGATACCCACCACAGAGAAATACCTCACGCTCCGGCTCACCGCAAGCACCAACGCCATCAGTATCAGCAGCGACAGTAGCGAACGGCTCACCAGTTTCCCCAACTCCGACCGCTGACGCTCGGCAGAATCGTAGGTAAGCTCCAGACCCACCGGTATGGAGAGCGACCTCTCCACCTCCTCCACCTTACGCTGCACCCTGTCTGACAGCGATATCAGATTAGTGCCCGCCTGTGCCTTCACGTTGACGTAGACCGTGTTCATACCGTTGATACGGTAATAATCATTCGGCTCCTTATACTTATAGGCGCACCGTGCTATATCATTAAGATAGACCGTCTTCCCATTAGGTCCCGACTGTCTTACAGCCAGATGCTCCAGCGGTGTACCCGTGCCGTCGGAATCAAGCCACAACGCCATGCGTCCACCCTCATCATCCACCTCACCGATTATGCCCTTCTCTCCGATATATCCCCTCACAGCCTCGCTTATCTCCGCCGACGTTATGCCATAGCGTGCGAGCATCGCAGGGTCATAGCTCACCTCCAGATACTTCTCCGTACCGCCGTTGACGTCAACCCCCGTCACCTCATCAATTGACGCGAAAGCCGGTTCAAGCCTGTTCTTCACATACTCCCGCAGCACATTCGTGGGCAGGTCATCCACAATGCGGTAGGTCAGCAGAGTGACCGTCTTCTTATCATCGCGGCTCTCATTGACCACCTCACCACCCGTCACCACAGGATACGATGCACCCTCCGGAAGCGTCGATTTCATCTGACGCATAAGCGACGCTATCTCAAACTTCACAGCCGACACGTCAGCCTCCGGTTTAAGCTCCACCTTGACACTCCCCGACCCGAAACGCGACGTGGATTCAGTGCGAGCCACATCCCTCACCGACGACACAAGCCCCTCCACCACCGACGTGACATTCTGCTCCACCACCTTTGCCGGAGCACCCTGCCATGAGAACGTGACCGTCAGCGTCTTCCCCTGCTTCGGTCGCGGATCTATAGCCGTGTCCACCTTGAATATCAGGGCAGCACCGATGAGCATCAGCACCCCCATCACGAATATGGCGCGAAATTGAGAACGCATTTGTTTATTAGATGGAGTCTCAGTCATAAGCAAGTTTATAGAATAAGGGTATTATGAAAAGACTCACGAGAGTGCCGACCGTCATACCGACTATCAGCGTGAACGAAAGCGGAAACTGAAGGTCAGAACCCATGTCACCACGCGTCAGGAATGGTGCCACGGCAAGAATCGTGGTCAGCGACGTCATGATGATAGGTTTCAGACGCTGATGACCAGCCGTGATTATCGCGGCATCAGTCTTCATCCCGCCGCGACGCAGACGGTTGATGGTATCTATCTTCAGAATCGAGTCATTGATGATTATGCCGCACATCACCACCACTCCGATCATCGACATCAGATTGAGCGACTCACCCGCTATCCAGAGCGCGATAAGCACAGCCGCTATATCCACCGCCACCTCACTGAGGATGATGAGCGGCTGAAGCATACTCTCAAACTGCGCCGCGAGTATGAAATAGAGCATCGCGAGAGCCACGGCAAGCACCACCATAAGTTCCCCGATCAGACGGCGGCTATCAAAATACGCACCGGCAAACAGCACCGACAACCCGGAATCCGCCCTGTTGACGCGAGCCTTCACCTCATCCATCACGCTCTCCACAGTCTTGTCGTCGGCATCCACACCCACAGGATAATATGCCCCCGACGAAGAGGCATAGAGATGCTTGTAGTCCTCACCGCGCCGCTCCCTGAGCAGAGTAGATAGCGGCACGTCAACGCCGTCATTCGTGCGTATGCTGTTCTGAAGCATACCATACCTGTCGGCACGCTCCGCACCCACTATCACCGGCACGGAATGTGACCCGTCATTAATCGTATATACACTGTTGCTCCCGGCAAGCTCACGCAGACGCGAATATAGACGGCTGTAGCCTATCCCATAGAGCGATGCCACATCACCCGCCACCTCATACCTCAGATTCTCCTCCGTGGCTACAGGCGAGATCTCCACGTCAGGGAATCGGAAGGCAAGCGAGTCGCAGAAACTGCGGCTACGCACCACGTCGGGGAGTCCCCCCGTGGCAGTCTGAAGCCTTATCTCCAGATCCGGCATATCCGACGAGAAGATCATGTCATACACGTTGCCCGACACGGCATACGACAGCGAGGCAGACGGATAACGCCCGCGCACGAATCCCGAAATACTATCCTTTATCTCCGCAATCCTATCCTCCGAATCAGCCGCGACATACATCACCGACTCCGACGACGAGAGTCCAGGCGTATGCGACAAGATGAAACCCTGGCTCCCTGCCATCGTCGTGGTGGTCTGCGCCATCCCCTTTATCCGGCTCCTGAGCTGCGCCATACGCTCCTCATTCGTATTGAGCGACACACCCTCATTCCAGTCTACCGTCACAAGCATATCCGTATGCGACACGTCGGGCATACGCTCCTTGCGCAGACCCAAGCCACACGCCACACCTACGACCACCAGCACGGCAATCGACAGAGCCACCTTCCACGGATGCGCCAGCGTGGCGGCAAGCACACGGTTGTAGACCCTCTCAACCAACGGCACACTTCCATCCTTCCGATGCTTCATCCTTACCCCCTTCCGCTTGAAAAACACGCGGAAATAGACCGGAATCACGAGCATCGCCACAGCCAACGATGAGAAAAGCGAGATCGTTACCGCCATCGCCTGATCATAAAACAATGCCCCTGCCGTGCCGCTCAGGAATATCAGCGGGATAAACACCGAGCAAGTGGTCAGCACCGACGAGAGCATCGGGGTGAACACCTCCGACGCACCCAGCGCCACAGCATCATCCAGCGGCTTCCCCTCATCGGCAAGACGCGTGATATTGTCAATCACGATTATCGAGTTATCCACCATCATACCCACACCGAGAATCAGACCGGCAAGCGATATGACGTTGATAGAGATACCAGCGAGTTTGAAGCAGAGCATCGTCAGCAGCAGCGACAGCGGTATGCTCACCACGATGAGCAGCGGAATCCTCACGTCGCGAATAAACGCGAAAAGCACAAGACACGCCAGCGCGATACCGAGAGCGAGGTTCCACGAAAGGTTATTGATAGAATATGAAAGCAGACTTGTCTGGTCGCGCGTCAGCACGAACTTCACGCCCGGATTATCCCGACGCACCTCCTCCAACAGACCCTCCACACTCTCTTTAAGATCCTCCATCCGCGCATCATTCTGCTTTATGACGGCAAGCGAGATCGCACGGTTCTCACCATGCCTCACGCTCCCGTTGTCACCCATCTGCCTTTGCGACACGCAGCAGAGATCACCGAGCCGCAGAAGGCGTCCGTCATGACGAAGGGTTATGTTGCGGATATCATCGAGCGTCGACATCTGCGAATCGAAATGCAGGCTGTAGCGGTATGCGCCATCAGCCACGCTGAGAGCCTCCAGACGCAGGTCGGCGGAAGATACCGCCGCGCCTATCTGCTCCGGAGTGATACCCAAAGCCTCCGTCTTCTCCGCATACGGCTCAATGACGATCTCCGGCTTCGTGTCGCCGCTGACATCGACCATGGCAGTCTGTGGCAACTGCTCCACGCGTTTACGCACCACCCCCGTCACGTAGTCAGACAATCGTGCGAAACCCTCCTCACTGTCGTCATCCGAATATACGTCGATATAGAACGCCGGGATATCCGTAGCCCCCGCCTTCACCACCTTCGGACGCTCCATCCCCTCCGGAAGCATACCCATCGCACGGTCAACCTTCTCATTCGCCTCTATAAATAGAAGATCCATGCGGCTCCCCGGCGTGAACTCCATCGTGATGGTCGTGCCGTCGGTCTTCGACTCGCTCCTGATCTCCTTTATTCCGGCTATCTGCATGAGCTGTCCGCGCAACGGAGCCGCCACCCTTGTCTCCACCTCCCTCACCGACGCGCCCGGCATCGGCACGTTGACCGTTATCCTCGGTATGTCGATATCCGGCATGAGCGACACCGGCAGACCGCGAAGACTCAGGATACACACCACCGTCAACGCTATCACGCACATAGTCACCGCCACCGGACGCTTTATCAGTCTCAGAATCATAATCCTCTGTCAGTCTTATCAAAAATCCACCCCTATATCATCGTGCCTTTATCTCCGTGCCGTCGGCAAGGTTCATATTCCCCGACGTCACAACCACGTCCCCCTCATGCAGTTCCGTCTCCTTACGTTCGCACCCCGTTATGGCATGGCTGTCGGTGTTTGACGACACCACATCCACGTAGGTCCAGACCGCCTTACCGTCGCGATAGAGAAACACCACGTTGTAGCCGTCCCTCTCCACCACGGCATCCTTCGGCACCACAAACTGCCCCGACTCCGTGCGCTCCACTATCACCTTCACGTTCATCCCGTCGATCACCCCCTTGTCGCCGGCTATGCGTGCCGTCACCTTCACAAGACCCTTATCCGAAACCGTCGGATTGATAGCCGTGATTCTCCCCTTACGCGTACCCTTATCGCCCGCGAACGGTATCACCATCGCATCATACCCCACCGCCACCGAAGGCAGTTCCGACTCCAGCACGCTGAAATCCACATCGAAAGCCGACTCATCGATAAGGTTGCAGAAATTGTCACACTTCTGATACAGTTTCCCGTCAAGGTCAGCCACCACCCCGGCAAACGGGGCATACAGGCGACAATCGGCAAGATCACTCTCCGCCTGCTTCAGCTGATGACGCGCCGAGAACAGACCCGACGTCACCTCCGCACGCTTCAGAGTCTCCTCCGGCACGCTCCCCTTGTCGTCATAGCCCAAAGTAATCAGTTTGTCGGCAAAATCGATCTCCGCTTTCTCCAGATCACGCTTCGCCTTCTCCAAAGCGCGGATATACTTCTCCTCCTCCGTAACGGCAAGCAGCTCCCCTTTCCCGACGCGTTGCCCGGTCTTTACCCTTACCTCCGTAATCACGTCGGGATGCCTTGTGGCAAGGCGGCTCTTCACCCCGGCACGCAACACGCCGTTGCACACCGTCTGATGTCGGAAATCGCGTCGCGACAGCCTCATTGTGTCGACAAAATTCTCAGTCAGCGTGGCGTTGCTGCGTGGAGAGTTCTCCCCCTTCGTCTCCTCCTTCGCAGGCTTGCAGCCCATAAGGCAGAGCAGCAGCAATGGTATCATGTAAGGTCTCATAATCTATGGTTGATGGGTGATGGTTGATGGTTGATGGTTGATAGTTGATGGTTTATGGGTGATGGATGATGAGAATCTACGAATCTTTTCATTATTAAATATTTAATGACAATAAACTTTAAACCTTAAACTTTAAACTTTAAACCATTTAAGTTTTATTTTTGCAGTTCGTAGATATATCCGTCGGAAAGATCCGTCCCGGTGCGGTAGTCATGCAGCGTGATCTTCTGGATATTGTAGTAGCTTGTCCAGAACGAAGAGAGTTGGCTGATATACTGCGCACGCGAATTGTCAAGTTCCTGCTGGGCGGTGTTCAGTTCCGTGACCGTCACGCCCCCCGACTCAAACCGCCGGTAGGTGAGCTGATACCTCTCCTCCGCAATCTCAAGCATACGCCGAGAGTCGGTAAACTGGCTACTCTGGGTGTTGAAAGTCTCCACCTGACTGCGCACCTGCTGGCGAAACTCCATGTCGGCAATCTCCTGCTCCGTCTTCACCACGTCGAGGTTAGCCTCCGCAATCTTCACACGCCCCTTGCTCACTCCCCAGTCGAAAAGCGGCAGCGACAGCGTTAGCCCCACAATCTCGTTATCATTAAGACGACTGTACGCCTTTGAGAATGAATAGCCCGTCTTGTTGAAACCCACCTCGCCGCTGAGGGTCAACTGTAGCCCCTTCAACGACTTCGCGTATGCCACACTCTGCTCCGACTGCAAGAGCTGCAGCCTGTTGTTGGGAAGATAGGAAGAGTTGTCGTAAGCACGTTGGAGCACGTCGTCGGGCATCAGCACGATATCCGGCACGTTGGTGGGGGGCACGAGTTCTACCCGGTCATAATCCGTGGCGCGTATATAGCTGAATAGAGCAAACCGCTCATTGTCGAGCTTCAGCTTCAGATCCTTCGACTCCACGCGTGCATTGATAAGCGACAGTTCCAGCTGAAGCAGCTCACTCTTCGAGAGCGTTGTGAGTTCATGGCGTTTCTTCGCCTGCTCATACAGCGTCTCGCGGTCCTTCAGCGTGGCGAGAGCCTGATTATATCGGCTCTGCGCGGAAAGCACGTTGAAATACAGACCGGTCACGCGTAGACTCACGTTCTGCATCGATTCGAGATACACCCTCCCCGCCCTGTCAAAAGCCACGGGTTCAGTCTTCTTCCTCCATTTAAGCTCATTATATGTGCGGAGCGGTTGGGTGTATTGCAGACGCAGGGGTTGGGAATTATACATCGTGCGGTCATACTCAAACTGGTCAAGGCGATACAGATAAGACTGCACCGAAAGTTTACCCCCAAGCAACGGTATATTCTGGTCGATGGATAGGGTGAGGCTGTTTGCAAGCGTGTTGTTGTCTACATAATTGATCTCGCCTGTCTCATAATTACGGGCCTCCACAGTGGAATGATTATAATTCAGCAGATTCCCGCCAAGATTAATCGACGGCAACAGTTCTGCGCGAAACGAACGGTAAGTCCAATACGCACCCGTATAGCTGAACTTCGCCAACTGCGCATCCAGCGAATACTCCGACGCCAACCGTATGGCATCATCGAGCGACAGCGACAACTTCTGCGCAACCGCCCCTCTCGCCACAACTCCAAGTATAACAACCCAAAAGAAACGCATAAACCAATACACTCTAAATTTAACAAAGATTTCTCAATGCCACTCTAAAAAAGCGATAATTCACAAAATTAATGAAAATACCACTATCCGTTATCATAAAATTAACAAAATTACCTTAACAATATAAAAAAAAGAGATTCCGTTCTATTCAATTTGTTTAAAATATTGAAGAGCCTCCTCCCCCACAATTGTCACATTATACAATTCTCCGGAGTGGTATTCCATACTCACTTTGCAGGGATTCCCCACCTTATCCATACCATTGATAAGATCCTTATAAAATATCGGTGGGCTATGTCCATCGAGCGGATCCCCATGCACAAAAATAGGCATCCCTTTAAGGTTCTCCAATTTTATCTGAATCTTATCGGGATATTTTTCATTTTTCAACCTACTGAAAAATGGAGCATACAGACCCATACCATTGAATTTATCCGGATGATGAGATGCAAGCTGCAATGCACGTTCTCCTCCGCTGCAATTGGCATGAAGATATACCTTACCATCCTCTACAGGATACTTCTTCTTCACAAAGTCAATGGCATTCATTATTTCCCTCTCGTTATCCTCATCCAACAGACCAAATGAACGCATCCTTCCCTCAGGCATCATTACAATCAACCCATACTTATCACAAAGCATCTGCACATTATTGACTGCCCATTGACGTGCCAACTGTGGACAAGAAAAGAACTCATGTCTGTTTTCCTCATTAGGTCGAATCATCACAACCAATGGATAATGCCTTGTCATATCCTTGGGAGTAAACACCACACATCTCTGAACCATCCCGTCTATCCTTGAATTATATGATTCAAAGTTAAGGGTGGGCGCGATTCCATCCTCCCCTTCCATGCGACGGAAAGCATACTCCAATTGATATGCTATAGGCGCAATCTTAAACTGCCACCACCAGTCATCCTTTCTTGAAGGATGTTCAAGCAAGAATCGGAATCTCCATAACAATTGGTCTATCTCCAAAGAGTCTGCGACACTTATCCGGACAGAATCAAATCTATTGCGATACATTTCATATACCTTATCCGGATCCCCACAGAGAAATGTCTGCCATGTCGAACTCTCCCCAATAGTCCATTTACTCATGTAAGATTTACCCACCTCCAATGCAGGCAATTCATATCTAAGATTATCATCCGTAATCTTCAGCTCATGAATCTTACGTCCTACCACATCAAATATCTCCATCGAAGACTCCAACGGTATCACTTTACAATACTTCATATCAAGATTCAACATCATTGAGTCCGGATTGATTAATGGATAAAACATCCTGCCAAACATTGACTCAGCCATCAACCGTATGGCAATCACGCTGTCACACAATTCCAGACTTATATGCCGTTCCCTACTTGCTGTGTCAGTAATTGCAATAAGTTCGTTGATTCCCTCCTTCAGAAATACCGGATAATAATTCTGCTGTTCGAATCTTTTCAATTCAAGGGTATCACCATTCAGAATATACCTGTTGCCGACAGCTCTTTGCGAAAAGAGAAACATCCTCCTTTCTACATCAGCATCCAACAGACTTCTATGACACTGAAGGCTATCAGGCATAACATCACTTTCACATAATGACCATTTATCAATCTTAACAGTCACGGCTTCATTACCGGATATATTACAATCCACAACATCCTGACTATACTTTTGACATGATGCGGCAAGCAGAAATGTCATACCGACAATAAAAAATTTGTGAAAATTATTTCTTTTAAAGAACGTCATACATGAACTTTATTATTCCGAATTTAGTAATCTTCAAAAAAAACTTGTTAAAGTTATAAATCTAAATTTTTCTTGTGGCAGCATCTTTCCGGTGCTTTCGGAGCGCGGAATCCCTCGGAAATATGCGCCAAACTTTCACAACTTATTTTTCTACAATTACTTAAACGATTCATTCCAAGTGGTCTAAACTTATTATAAGTTTAGACCACTTCCTTAGATATCATCCACGCTTGTTGTCGAGACAACGATGCTTGTCTCCTTATCATTCTCTGAAAGAGCCACTATCCTGCCATTGTCATCAATCACAAATGGAGGCATTATTGAAACCGCAGGTTTTATTGTGCCTACAAGATTCAAATCCATGTCATAGCACATTATGACTATATCGTCATCCTCCGTTTCCTGGAAAGGCAGATATATTTTTCCGGAATGATATGCAAGTCCTATGGGAACGCCTATACTCTCCCCCTCTTTTAAGGAAGACATTGCCGACTGATTTTGTGTGGCAGCCCGTGTATTATACTCATAAGGGACAACCGCTATCTCCTTTTTCAGGACATAACCATCTTCGGATGCCGAATATAGACTCAATACGTGAGACGACACCACTGCAAACTCATTATCCGGCAATTCCTGAAAACCTCGTATCTGATGAAAATTGGCCAATTCCTCTGAATCACTCTCCTTATCAGAATTACTCAATCTCGGGTAATCCCCAAAATGTGACAATACCGAATCCCCACGCATGATGGCAAATCTCGTGTCAGCAATCTCCGCATCCTCCACTCCGAAAGGGATTTTGGAAACCAGCATATTCCCGTTTTTAAAAGGAAATACTTTTGTAGTCCAGAATGGCAGTCGCTCTGTGGCTGTGATTATGGAATCGCACATAAAATCAGTCTTATACAAACCGAATCTCTGCCTATCGTATATCAACAAGCTGTCTGAGAAAGAATTGACCAACAACGGTCCCTGCATCTCCCGTCTTCCGTTCCCTTTGGATATATCCGTCTTAATCAGACTCCCATCCTTTAACGACAACCACACAAGGAATTTATCGCCAAAATACTGATTGACCAGCAATGAATCCCCCTTCACAGCAATATCCAAAGGGGTATCAATCAACGCATTAGTGTGTAAGATATTAAAATCAAAAATATGCTCTTTATTTGTATTATCTAACTCACAACTATTTATCCCGATTATCAGGACTCCTGCCATAATTCCGGACAACAAACTATTTTTTTTCATAAATTTCTCAATTTAAAGTAAAAAATGTGTGGGATAAGGCAAATTATTGAAATATCCCACACAATATTAGGTTACAATTATTACTTCCTATTGAAAATATAAATTACATTGCCTGCCAAAATTCTATGGCATTCTGTATATCCTCCAGGAGGGCATTCTGTTACAGAAGTATCCGTTTCGCTAAGAGCCTCGATGTTAGCAAGTTCAAGGTCTGAAACCGTCTTGCCGAAATTGTTGGTATGCAACGCAAATGCAGTTGCGCCTAAAAAAGCAATACCAAGAATAGCTGAAGAAATTTTCCTATTCATTTTGAATGTTGATTTTATGGTTTGTTTTTATAAATTATCACGGTATATATCATTTCAACCGGAATAGCTCATAGCTATACTGATATATGTTTCATGTCTGTTTCGTGACCACAATATATTTTTAACGATGTTACATTTGGTTAATTATCTCTTTGGCCTTCCATTTCATCTCCCTTATGGCAGGTGATTGCACCTTGGGATCGAATTCCAAGACCTTATTGGCATATTCCTTAGTCCTGATACTGTCTCCTGTTGCCTCTTGAAGCAGCATCATCCTATATAGTGGATATAGTCTGTTGGGCTGCATGTGAAACGCCTGAAGATACATCTCCTCCGCCTTATCATAGCATGAGAGCGATTCATAGTTCCTTCCCATGACAATACGCATCATTGGGTCGTTGCAGACAAGCATACCCTGACGCAATATCGCATTGCTGTCGTTATACCTGCCACTCTCCCGAAGACTTTTTCCATACGAGAACAGGAAGTCTCGGTTATCTGAAAGATCAGCGGAAAGTTCACGAGCCGGATTTATGGATGCCGGGTTCGAAATATTTCCGTAGCCTGCAAATATCTCTGATGCCCGTATTACCGGAACATAACATACCAGACTCCCCACCGTAATGAGCACTCCAATTACAAGGGTAATTATTCCAAATACCCCATTTTTCCCACTCCTGAAATCCCCCTCAATACCCGCCGCCAAAGCAACTATAAGGATAAACAATACTCCAAACGGCAATAATGAGAATGGATAAGAGAAAATGGCAAATACAAGGAACGTCAGGAACGGATACATCTCAACCCTCCCGGCAACATATAACTTACGGAATACAGATACCACTACCGACAAGAACAGCAATAATCCGATAATGCCGAATTCCACCGCCACATGAAGATACTCGTTGAATGGATAGTCTGCCACTCCCGTTACCGATATAAGCGCGGAGTCGGGATATGACGAGAAGTGCATTATCTGCATTTCCGATATCGCATACAGGAATCCACCGGCACCCCAGCCAAGGAATGGCGAAACACCACAGGCCTTCAATGCCATAAATGCCATTGCCACTCTCCCGTCGGCTGACCCACGTTTTATAAGATAGACGGCTACCCCTACTGCAGCAATCAGTATGATGCCTGCGACAGCATACCGTTTCTCAAACCTCAGCCTATCGCGGTATAACACTGACAGCGACACCACCAACGCCAGCCACGCCCCACGGCTCATTGACACCAACAATGCAATCATCATAGGCAACATTGCGTACATGACCCATCCACCTCCCCTGTGACGATATAACCAAAAACCTGCGGATAGACTTATCGCAATAAATCCTCCGAAGGGACCCGGGTTGGGGAATGTTCCGGTGACTGCATAATGGGTATGTCCTGACTGAATGAATCCAAACAACTGTAGGAATCCCACAATCACCTCATATTCGCCGACAATGAGCAGCAAGTATGCCACAAACATATCCGATGGCAAACGGAATGAGAAAAGCACCCTGAAAATCAGATATAATCCGAAGCACAGAGCAATGGTCAGCGATTCAGTCCGGCATGGCACGTCAGACACCACCAGGGCATTGACGGCACAATACACGAAAAATGCCGTCACCATGATATCTATACCATTGACACCTGTTCGATTCTCCGATATTGCTGTAGTCTCAACCATCCTCATATCTTTTTAAGCATCCTGTCGAATCTGAGTTTCCCACTGTAAGGATCCTTTGAATACGAAATGAGATCAACTACCCCTACAATATATTCCTCCGGCACCAATCCCCAATACCTTGAATCATAAGAATCGTAGGCATTGTCGCCTGCAGCGAAATAATAGTCATGTATGAATTCATACTGTTCAATTCTCCGGTCTCCGACATACACCCGCCTGAGGGAATCGTCAACTGTCACCCTCTTTCCTGTCTCATATTCCAATATATCCTTATAAAGATAACCCTCCTTACAGCCTATCCTGACAATATCCCCACATCTCGGAATATACCATGGTCCGGCATTCAGACAATTCCATCCAATCTGTTCCGGTCCGACGCCCCATCCCTCATATACCTCCGGATTCACTCCATAAACCGTCAATTGTCTCTGTCTCCGAGGGATACCGAGTTCTCCAGAAAAATTATTTGATTTGTAGAATCCGTCGGTTATTCTTATGGTGTCTCCAGGCAAACCCATTATACGTTTACAATATACATAATTGATTTTGAAAGCTATTCTGCCGTTGTTTATCGGGAAATTGAACACCACCACATCATTATGTCGCAGCCTTCGTAATCCTTTAAGCCTTATGGACTCAAGCTGATTCCCTTCACTGCGGAAATCAAAATCCGTATAGATTCTCGCCCCCAAATGCAGCTTATTCACGATAACCCTGTCTCCGGGACATAACGTAGGCATCATGGAGTTGGACGGTATGACAAATTGATCAAAGACAAATATCCTCACAATCTGATACAGTGATACTACACAGAAGATAATAATGATAACCCGACAAACTGCTCTAAATATCTTTCTTAAAAAATCATATTGTAAAAATAATTGCATTCTATATCCGAAGTTGACCAGCTACATTTCAGTGGTTGATAGTTTATAGTTTATAGTTTAAGGTTTAAGATTCACGGGAATCCTCGAATCTTTTCAATTATACAAAATTCAATGACAATAAACCATAAACTTTAAACCTTAAACCATTTAAATATCACATCGTAAATCTTAGGATTCGGAAATTACCATCTTCATCCTCAGTTGAAGCAATTATATATTTATCATCAGATGTGACACTCTCTGTAATTGTATTAACATCAAGTCTGTATCCATTTATAAACTCTCCGTCCCAATTAAACTTCAAAATACTTTTTGGTTTCTTTTCGCCTGCTTCAATCTCTGCATTTGTAGCACCGCTATAGACGATATAGACATAATTATCTGTAGGAATCAGTTGAGTGAAGACCAACTTAGTCTCAGGCAGGTATCTCATTGACACAATCTGCTCCCCCTCGTCTCCGCTGCTATGGACATTTACCGGAGTTTCAAAAGTGAAATACTCCTTACTCAACTCGGCAGAATCTGCTTTTATATTGTAGAACGCCACCCAGTCGCTGAATGCCCCTGCCAATACAAATTTGTTGCCACCGGGATTCGTGCAGAACAACGCCTGATGAGCCATCAAAAATTCTATAGGATTCTCAATACCCTTATTGTCTCCCGGATATTTCCCGAAGGTGTACTTCACCCCTCCATTGTCATCAAGTAATGCAAATAAGTCATCCCCGTTAACCACATCTGTGATCAGTCCATATTTAGATGGCTGGATATCATGCGCGTTAGCGGATTTAAGATCCAATAGCTTCACCAGATTATTCTCCGACAACATGGGGTTCTCCGGATTAAATTTAAAGTACGATGCCTTGCGTGATCCCGTATCAAGGATAAACAGCAATGAATCTTGATCGGAATATCTGACCACCCTCATGTTCATAAACTCATTAGGCCCTCTTCCCCTCATTCCGATTCCTCCAAGAGCCGTCTCATTATTGAGATCAAAGGCTCCAAGCATCCCTTCAGCTTGATTTTCACTAACAAGGAGTGTGTTTCCTGCCATTGTCAACGTAAACGGACTCAGAAACCTACAACTATCCAATATGTGCTCACTCTTGACAACTTCAATCCCATCCAAGTTGTCAAGTACTCCCACTTCCTTATTTTCCCGGCATGAAAACATACCCGACAGGACAACAGCTGTTGCCAATAACTTTATTTTCCTATTATAAAATCCCATAATCTACTAAAGACATTAGTTTAAACAGAGCCCGACCACCTAAGCAGCCAGACTCTATATTTTTCATTAATTACCAACTTCTATGATAAAACACCCACGGTAAACCTCCTATGTATAAGGTACAGCAATACCTCCCTGGATAATCTGTCCTACATCCACCGCATTCTCTCCCAATTTCAGACTCTGACAGAGCCTCTATATTTGCCATCTCCAATTTGGAGAAGTCATTTTCAATGTTGCTACTATCAATGGTAATAGCAACTGTCACAGCAGCTGCTAAGGTCGCCGCTGCAGACAAGATAATTTTCTTTGTCATGTTCACTAATTATAATAAAATTTATTTGATTTCAGATTAAATCAGATTATTTTACAAATCCGATAATCCTATAAACCAATGGTTCTTCAATACCTTTAAAATTGACCATAATTTCTCTCTCAAACTCTCCTTCCGTGACACTATCCGGAGTGTAGTTGACAAAAAGTGTCACACTCTGTTTCGATTGGATTGTATCGTTATCTGAATAAGCTTCAGTGCATTCGCATGATGTCGCAATCCTATCTATAATTATGTCTTGATCGGAATAGTTTGTTATTTCAAAATAAATCTTGCTGGTTTTTCCTTTATGAGTCATCCCTATGTTCCTACACAAGATTGGTGAACCGACAAGACTCCTTACACTATCAGTCATCCCAATACTTTCGGATCCTCGGATTATATCCTCATATAATGAACTCACATTATGATTATACACCGGATTACCAATAGCAACAACACGATTGTCTGAATCAAGTAGGAAAGTTTGATATGCTAATTCCTGCGATAAGGAATTGCTCTTACTGAATAACCCGTTTACGTCAATAACTATAGGCTGAGAAAATTTATTCTTCCTCTCTAATTCTATAACCTTGTCGTATCCTGCTGAATCTGTCTCCACAATCATAAGGAAAGACACATCTGTCTCACCCAAAGAATTGAATCTGTCAATCATTTGTTGCCAGATCGGCAATTTCATACTACATTCCGTGCAACCCTCGCCATCAATATAAGTGACGATACGGTAGTCAGCACTCTGCCAATTATAATTCACAGTATCGCCTTGCAATACAAATGTCAGATTCTCCGGAACAACAATCTCCTTGCCCATCCATTCTCTGACAATTGCTGCTGCATCATCTCCGGATTTGACACATGAGGGGAGCATACAACCCACAAACGCTATGAATCCTACTGCTACCGACCTTGCCGAAATCTTCATCTCTTACGCGTTATCATAGTTCAAGAATACCGTATGCACTCCAACTTTTACTATATATCTCTATCATATATGTACCGTTATTTGATGGCAGATAAAATACGGTATTTATAGTCGGGGAATAATGCAACACCTCATTATTCGATGTTATATATACCTCTACCTCATCCGACATAGAAGATTCCATATATATGGCATTCTCCAATGTGTCATACCACGCGGATATATTATGACGCAAAGGCATTCTATGGGGTTTATCTGGTATGTTTGTTTTATTAATTACAATTGTTATGACATCTTTTTCATCTTCTTTAGCTTCCGCAGTTGAGCAGAATGCCATAAGCAATACCGACATTATTAATGCAAATCTTTTCATGTTATTACGTGTTAAATTTTTTCGCAAAATTAATATTCAAAAGTTTGAATTTAAAATCAAAAGTTTGAATTTATATTTTTTAACATTTTATAATTGTATTATAATTAAGAAATTACAATGCAATCACAAATCAAACTAACCGAAAAGTTTTAAAAGTTTGAATTTGCCCTCATCTTATACGCATTACAATAGAAAAACCTCTATCATCTGAATATTAAAAAAAAATTTTTAACTCAATAAACAACGAATAATATGCATGCTATTTACCTCTAAAAAATAACTGACCATATAATCTAAAAACACTTTATACCTTACATTTTTACAATCTTTTTTTTATTATTTAAATAAATATTATAACTTTGCAGTCACCTAAAAAAGTTAGCTTCATAATTCATCACTTGATCAATTTTACTATCAATAATATTCTTTAAGTATAGTAGAATTAGATTGACTTGATTTTTGATATAAAACAACTAAATTATAATATAAAAATATACACATCATGAATCTTCAGAAAATATCATTTCTGATAACTTTTTTAGGTCTATTTTCATGTAGACAAAATAACTCTTTAGAGACTGTCTTAGATTATGCAGCCGATAATCGGCATGCATTGGAAAATGTGTTAGCTCATTATAATGAAAGTCCTGAAAAATTATCATCCGCTAAATTTATTATTAGAAACCTGCCTCACTGGTATTCCTATTCAGATAAGGGAGAACTTGACTCAATTGAAAATCTATTGCATCAGATTGCTGTAACAGAAAACCTATGGTATTTCAAAGATATTACGAAAAGGGACTGGTCATCTTTCAACTATACGACACTCCCCAGACTTTACGATTGCCATACCATTACAGATTCTCTTTTGATAAAAAATATTGATGACGCATGGAAACAACGTAACATCAGGGAATGGAATGTGGAACTGAAAGACGATGATTTCAATAATTTTATTCTTCCACATCGCATCGGAGATGAAAAACTGTCAGACTGGCGTCATCTTTATTTGTCGCATTACGGAATTCTTCTTGATTCTCTTTATCCTAAAGGGAATGACGTTCTTAAGGCAGCGGAAATCATTTACGAAGAGTTGGAAAAAGAGAATTTCAAATATAATATATGTGCAATATGGCCTCACAGAAAAGCCACTGACCTCTTCTTAAGTCATTCGGGTCCATGCCGCGACCAATGTGACCATGCAGTCTATGCACTACGGTCGGTCGGAATACCATGTGCCGTTGATACATATTTCAGTTCTCCTGAAACCGCCACATCCCATCAATGGGTGGTGGTGCGTGATAATATCACAGGACGGTTCATCCCTTTAAGTAAGAATATGGTTGAGCGGAGGGATTCTTCAATCAATGATTGGAGAAAAAAGGGGAAAGTATATCGATATATGCCTTCCTTGCAAAATGAACGCAAGGAGTCTATAGTGGAGACAACGCGAATTAAGACACCAATCCGTAATTATTTTATCAAGGATGTGACAGAAGAATATTTCGGACAAAACAGTATCATGGTCTCCATAGACAATCCATCAGAAAAACGTGTAATGCTTGGGGTATTCTCTCCCGGAGAATGGAGAATAATAGATTATGCCTCGGAATATTCAGAAACGGAAGCTGTGTTCAAGAATATAGAACCTGGAAGTATCTATGCCCCTGTATTGGAAAAAGGGGAATCCGGACAGACTAAATTATGTGGTTTCCCATTCATATTTGAAAGGGATGGCTCAATTACTATGCTTAAACCTTCCCCAAAAACGGTTAAACTCACCATTAACCGAAAGATGCCGTTTATGCCTTGGCTTTATGACTGGTTTTCCAAAGGCGTATCGGGAGGCTATTTTGAATTGAGTAATTCCCTTAATTTTGAAAAATCCGTCAGAGGTGCAAGTTTCCCCGACACTTTGGATACCAATTTCCATCTATCGTTATTCCCTCCAACATACTCAAAATACGTGAGATTGACAGTACCGGGAGAAGATCAGATTGTTATCGGTCAGATAGAGATTTACTCAGATTCCACTGCAAAGAAAAAAATCAACTGCTCTATATTTTCTAAGTTTGACGGATATTTTCATCCTGAAAATGCTATTGATGGTGACATACTATCCTTTTTCGCCATGCCAAAAGAAAGACGAAAGCTGATATTGGAACTTGATAGTCCACAAAATGTGGAAGCAGTAGCATTTATACCCCGTAACAATGATAATTTCGTTTGGCCTGGAGATCATTATCAACTTCTATATTTTGATTCTGTTGAAAAAGGATGGAAAGAAGTAGATAGAGCCATTGCAGAAAATCATTCTTTGACCTTTGATGCTCCGGAGAATGCATTGTATTGGTTACGAGACCTCACCAAAGGTCATGAGGAACAACCATTTATATGGCGTAACGGGAAACAGGTATTTGTGCACGACTTGTAATTAAACGTATCATTATCTTTAAACATATAGATTGCAGTCTTATCATTGATTGGCAAAGATAAGACTGCAATCTATATGTTTATTAGCACGATATCTAATCCCTATGAACCTTTATAGCTCACTTTATCGATGATGATGGTGTCTTCATCCACAGAAATAAATAGTTATGCATATTTATTATAGTTTTTTCTGCAAAATTAGAACCTAAAAGTTTGAATCTAAAATCAAAAGTTTGAATTTACCGACATTCAAATCAAAAAAGCAATGAAAAACATAAGTCATCTGGATTCATCCAATAGTTTTTTTATATAATTCCCAAGATTGGTGTCATGTTTTCCCAAACCTAATTTCTTCCTTACGGCACTGCTTATATGCAGATGGCTCGTTGAATTCAGATAAGAGGAAATCTCAGTCCCACGTAGACCGATTGCATACAGGCATACATATTCAATCTCCCCATCGTCAAGATCCTGATTCTTGAGATTATCTATAAATTTGGGATAACATACCTGAAATGCGAGTCTATTCTCCTGCATGAATTTATTCTTGTCGGAGATCAGTTCTCTTGTCCATTTCTCATACAAATCCTCATGACGGGCACTTGATGACAAACGCGATGCAAGAAAGGCATTGAGCATCGATATTCGGTTTTGTATTACCTCCTTTACCTCTTGTGCCACGTCGTGATTGTTTTCTGAATTTATCTCCTTCAGATGCTCTATCTCCGAAGACAATTCAGCCATGCGCAACCGCATGTTATCCGATTCCAACTCTTGTTGCTTTCGTTCAAGATGCAACCGGATGTTTTCCGCCTCTGTCGTCTTGGCTATCTGCCGAATCAAATTCTGTTCAAGGTCTGTCATCTGATTGTTCATTGCGAGCCTATGGTTTTTTGCCTTATGGATACGAAGGGAATACACCAATATCATGACAGCAAACAGCAATGTAAACATGACTGCAATAATGACAGTAATAATGCCGGATTTGAACTGACTGTCGGATATGACGGCGAGTTGGAACTCATGATGATGCTGACTTTCTATCTGTGCATTCCTGAACTTGATAAGGTTCAGACTGTCATTAGTATTGAAAAAACGCAGACATTCCTCAAAGGCATTCTTATAATCACCCGTGACTCGATACAAGTCTATCAGAATACTTTGATATTTCAACGTGTCATACTCTATACCAGATGTCCTTACATCTTTCAATATCTCTGCCGCCCTTGAAGTATCGCCCGCTTCCAGGCAACCATTGGCAATCATCATAAGATCTATTGTTGAACCTACACGATTATCTCGACACAGATTTATTATTGAATCCAACTGAGCGGACAATCCAAAATGCGTGATATACGCCAAATGATAACTCCGGAACAACGATGATTCTATATGCCCATCCTTACGACCCTCCGAACACAACATCAAAATACTGTCCGCCCTTTCCTTATTATCAAGCAGATTATATCCGTTGAGCATACTCAGCAGACAATCGTAGTACAATTCTTCACGACCAAGATGTCTGTAAATATCGGCTGCATAGGAATAATATTTCACGTATTCCGTCAGTACAAGCCAATACTTAAATGTCTGCGCAATGGCAACATTGGTTCTTGCCAGAACCATGGAATCTGTAACCTCCCCTTTCAGTTCAAGAGCATTCAGAAATACCTTGTTCGCCTTTTCCGATTCTCCACGATTCTGATATATCCGACCGAGATAATAGAGTGTCTGTAGACGCTCATCCGGAGTGCCGTGTTTCTTGTAAAAGTCAATTGCCGGTTGCAATATGTCAAATACTGTAGTATCAATATAATTCTTGTCGATAGCCATTGAGATGAGTAGAGAATGACGCGCAAGTTCCTCTCCGCTAAGGCTATCCGATCGGATAGCCTCCAACATACGGAGGGAGGAGTCGGGATGCTCCTCCATGAGGGCATCAGCCCTGTCAAGTTCGCTCCTCACTGCGGAATGTCTGTCGCAACCCGTAGCGACAACAACTCCGATAACTAAAATTTCAACTAAACCACAAAGTGCGCGGAGATCGCTGAGTTTTTTATATAATCTCCGTGTGCACTGCGGTGTAACTATCCTACGGTGCGATAACATGTGTCGTGGAATCGCACTACATATTGTAATATAATCGATAATTCGTTTCATAATTGTGGCAAAAACTCCGGCAAACAAGCCAAATATTTTACAATCCACAAAGTTAACACAATTTCCGATTGCCATCAAAATCCGACACCAAAATCCACACGAAGATTAAAATCGCACGAAGATTTAACCACAAAGAGCGCGGAGAGCACAGAGTTTTTTTATTCCTGTAAAATGAAATAGCACGAAGAAAAGAAAGAAAGAAAAGAAAAAATTTTTATAATTTCTCCAATAAATAATTTCTTTCGTTTCTTTTTTTTCTTCGTGCAAATTTAACCACAAAGAGCGCGGAGAGCACAGAGTTTTTTTTATCCCTGTAACATGAAATAGCACGAAGAAAAGAAAGAAAGAAATAAAAGAAATTTTTTTATAATTTCTTCAATAAATAATTTCTTTCGTTTCTTTTATTTCTTTGTGCAAATTAAACCACCAAGAGCGCAAAGATCGCAGAGTTTTTTATTATCTCAAAACACAAAATCTCCGTGATCTCCGCGTTCTCTGCGGTGTAATTTTCGCGTGCTCTGCGGTGTGATCAGCGGTTTTTATAGGTCACTTTATCGATGATGATGGTGTCTTCATCCACCGGATGGAATACGTTCTCTACAAAAAAGCCGAGGTATTCCGGTGTCGTGAACCAGCCGACGAATGGGTTATAGCGGTTCTGCGGCAGTTCACATTCTCCTACCGGATTGAAATCCTTATCGAAATACATCGCATACAGTTTCCTTCCATATATTGCCTCCGCAATGTCTCCGTTCGGCTCCACCGGTGCGCCGTCAAGCGTGACCATGACATACTTCCCCTCCTTCTCAAGATAATACAGAGGCGAATGGAAGAAATTTTCCATTCCATAACGTTCCAGAAGTTCGGAAGTATCACCCTTGCTCTCCGGCATCACCTCATCTACGAAGTTGCTCTTGGCATGGATCACCCTTGTGCTGTCGGCAGACATATCGTAAACGTATATGTCTGATTCAAAAGGATAGTTGTATATGGCAAGATCCTTATTGAATGTGACGTTAGGGGCTCCCATGAAACCATGCTTCCCCTCGCTCACAGGTTTCCTCAACCGGACATTCTTCAGTACAGAGCCCGATCCAAAATCATACACCACAACCTCAAAACCCTTTTCATGGTTCACGGCAGGATACGTCACTGTATGCTTGTCAAAATCTATATTGAAATCCGTTATGTTCATACGGGAATTTGTCTCAATGTTACAGTAATAGTCATCCGACAACTTGATCCTATCCCTCACCTTCCCCATGCTGTCGATAAGGCATACGGCAATGCCGTCATATATCGCGATGGTGTCCGGGGAGAGTGCCTTTAATCCCGCCACCTGCATGTTGACGGCATCCGGTCCGTGATGCTCAAACGGGATGAAACGGTCTATCTTCAAACCAGCCATATCTATCACATCCAACCCATGACGCTTGTAGTTATAGCCATAGACCGACCTGTTCTGATCAAGGTAAGAGGTAGGGTTATAGCTTTGCAGGTGGAGCTTCGAGGTGTCGCCGGCAACAGATACGGAATCAATTGACACCTCGACGACTTCCGGCTCATCCACACTCTTGGACGTGCCGGAATTGTTACCATTACAAGATAGCAAGCATAACGGCAACAATAAAAATAAATAGTTACGCATAGTTATTATAGTTTATATGTAAAAAAGTCTCATGTAAATCTCACCACCAAGAACGCGGAGAACACGGAGTTTTTTATCCCAGTGACATGAAATCGCACGAAGAAAAGAAGGAAATTAAAGAAAATTTTTTATAATTTCTTTCGTTTCTTTTATTTCTTAGTGCTATTTTAACCACTGAGAGCGCGGAGAACACGGAGTTTTTATTATCTCAAAACACAAAATCTCCGTAATCTCCGTGTGCTCTGCGGTGCAATCAATCATGTTCATGAGATGATTGCAAAATTAGTCAGATCAATACTTTTTCAAAAAAATAAAGGCATTAAAATATGTTTAAAACAAATAAATAACATTAATAAAGACCTGATAGTTAATCACAACACCAAATACAACGAGCGGTTAATGACACCCGACATGAAATCGCACGAAGAAAAGAAAGAATTTAAAGAAATTTTTTTATAATTTCTTCAATAAATAATTTCTTTCGTTTCTTTCATTTCTTTGTGCAATTTTAACCACAAAGAGCGCGGAGAGCACAGAGTTTTTTTTATTTTTCTCTTTTATATGATAAAATGATTTAAAATCACTATCTTTGTACATTTAATAAGATAAATTATAATTAAAATGGGTGCAATATACATACTTGAGGGTTTGTTGATATACATCTATGGATTTGACCATAATCCTCCACATATTCACGTTAGGAGAGGTTCTGAAGAATTTACCATTACAATTAAAGATCGTCTTATTGAAGGTAAAGCAAGATTCAAATCCGTTGCACTTGTCAACAAATTTCTTGACAAGCACGAATCTGAAGTTATGGAACTTTGGGAAAAAGCTCAGAGAGGTGAAAAATTAACAAAAATCAATCGATAAATTAAAATTATTATGTATCTGCAAGTAACTGATGTTGAATATAAAGGAAACTATGTTCTGAAATGTACATTCAATGATGGAGTGGTAAAAAATGTAGATCTGACTCCTATCTTGTCTGCTCCGGCATTTCAAGAATTGACTGACATTGAAAAATTCAAGCAATTTGGATTAGACGAAACTATATTTTGGGCAAATGGTGCAGACATTGCACCGGAATGGCTCTACTCCAACGGAGTGTCCGAACAATAAATCTCGTACAAATTTAACCACAAAGAGCGCGGAGAGCACAGAGTCTTATTATATAATCTCCGTGATCTCCGCGCTCTCCGCGCTCTCTGCGGTGTAATTTTTTACGCGTTATGCGGTGCGATCTTTCACGCGCTGCGGTATAATGACCCGTGCGCTATGTGGCGTAATGACAGTGACGGTCAACATGGGGTATCGACACCAAGGACAATTGCAGGGTCGATATTCAATTTCTGACTCATTACGCGAGCCTGCATAAGTGTCGGTTCCTTTTTGCCTGAAAGATATTCACAAATACGGGATGGATTAATACCCAATAATTTTGACAGAGCCACCTGTGTCAACCCCATTTCATACATACGCAATTTAAGCATATCCACCAAAGAGGGTCTTTCAATTGGGAAATGCTCTTCCTCATAATCGGCAACCAAATTACCAAGCAACGTCAGTTCAACCATTTCCGGAGTATCTTCAGGAGTATCCTCCGGCAGAGATAGCATCAACTCCTCAACACGTTTTAATGCAATCTTATACTGAATTTCATTTTCAATCTTTGTCATTGTTAGTGAAACTATCTTCATTATTCATATAGTAGTCATTTTTCATATTGTAAAGTAACACAGGATCTTCCAAATAAACAAATAATTCTACTGAATTTATATCAATCACTAAGAAAAGAAAGAAATAAAAGAAAAAATTTTTATAATTTCTTCAAAAATCTATTTCTTTCGTTTCTTTCATTTCTTTGTGCAATTTTAACCACCGAGAACGCGGAGAGCACAGAGTTTTATTGTAATGAAGTGACTTGAATCCAAATAATTTATGAAAAAAAACGTTTTATAAATAATCACTTATATATAATCAATAGTATGGATAAGTATCGTATACCATATCTGAATATGATTGTCCGTAAGTTTGCGGAACGTTATTCTTTGACGCTTCAGAATGCGTTTGAATATCTGTTAAAATTTGGTGGAATGAAGTATCTAATTGATTTTTACGAAATTGAACATACTCTACCAATAGAGGATACATTAGACGAATTAGCTGCAACTTGTTGCGATGCAGGAGGGTCGATAAAATAATGATATTGTATCATGGTACAAATATGTATTTTGATAAAATTGATTTATCAAAATGTATGCCATATAAAGATTTTGGACAAGGTTTTTATCTGACTAATATCCGGGAACAGGCTTACGATATGGCAAAAAGAAAAAGTCGTCGATTTGGTAATCCAATTATACACACATATCAAATTGATGATATGATTTTACAAGGCGAAGGCGATTGTAAAGTCCTTAAGTTTGAAGAACCTAATGAAGAATGGGCTGAATTTATTCTCTCAAACAGAGAACAAACAAATCCACCTTTTGAGCATTCTTATGATATTGTAATTGGTCCTGTGGCTGATGATGGAGTGGCATATATTTTAAACCGTTATCTGGAGGGATCTTTTTCAATGGAAGATGTTGTAAAAGGATTACGATATTCAAAACTTAATAACCAAATATTTTTTGGTACATATAAAGCAATCAAACATTTATATAGAATAGATTATGACAAAATTACAACAACATAAATTCCTTGCATCAAACATTATTGATAATCTTGTAAAAAATGTCATGCATGATAAGGAGTGTGATATATTGACGGCAATGAAACGGGTATATCAATCACCTGTTGTAAATTGGCTTCAAGACAATGATGATGACCTTACTTCTCAAAGTTCGGCGTATGCATACGAATTACTGAAGCGTTATCCAACTAAGGAATCAATCATGGAGTAATCTCGTGCAAATTTAACCACGAAGAACGCGGAGAACACGAAGTTTTCTGCATAAACAAAATTCTCCGTGATCTCCGCGCTCTCTGCGGTTTAATTTCACACACGCGTTATACGGTGTATTCGCGTTATGCGGTGTAGGTGGTTACTTCTTGAAGAGGCGGATCAACTCACCTATCCAGAGCACTACTGAGGTGGAGGCGATGATCCACACCCAGTCCATGAACTTCAACGGTGTCACATTGAAGAACTCACCACCAAGCTCAACAATGAATACCTGTCCGATAAGTATTATCAACGCAATCATCGCAAAACCGCGGCATCCCTTGAAATGGAAGGCAGAACGTCCGGTCATAAACGCACGTGCATTAAACATGTTCCAGAACTGAAGGAATACGAAGATCGTGAAGAACAGACTCAACTCATACGGAGTGAGCGAATCACGCGCTCCAAGCTGAAGTCCGCAAAGCTGACTCATGGAGGTGATGTCGGAATGTTCGAAGATATATAGCAGACCGAGCAACACGGCAAAGAACAGACCTCCGACACTGATGATCGACGTCCACATGCTGCGCGATATGATAAACGCATTACGGTCGCGCGGTTTGTCACGCATTACGCTCTCCGACGGCGGAAGCGACGCGAGTGCCATAGCCGCAAATGTATCCATGATTAGGTTCACCCACAGCATCTGAGTGACCGTAAGCGGTGACTCAGTACCCATGAACGCACCGGCAAGCACGATAAGACACGCCGCCACGTTGACTGTCATCTGGAACAGTATGAAACGTTGTATATTTTGGAACAGTGAACGTCCCCACATCACGGCACGTCCAATCGACGAGAATGAGTTATCGACGATTGTGATGTCGGATGCCTCCTTAGCCACAGATGTGCCGTCGCCCATCGACAGACCCACATGGGCTGCCTTCAACGCCGGGGCGTCGTTGGTGCCGTCGCCGGTCACCGCCACTACCTGATTGTTTGCCTGAAGAGCCTCCACGAGACGCTTCTTGTCAGTAGGACGCGCACGCGCTATAATCTTGAAATCGCCCACGCGCTTACGAAGTTCACCCTCGGAAAGCTCCGCAAATTCCGGACCTGTGATTACACATTCCTTACCATCCGACTCAGTGATGAGCCCGATCTGACGACCGATCTCACGTGCCGTGGCAGGTGTGTCACCAGTCACAATCTTCACGTTGATACCTGCATCGAGACACTCCTTCACAGCCGCCGGGACATCCGCACGCACGGGATCGGAGATAGCCACGATACCCTCAAACGTGAGGTTGTCGGCATTGACCTTACCATTCTCTATCACGCCATCAACCGACGCAAGTTCCTGATAGGCGAAACCGAGTGTACGCATAGCCTGATTCTGATATGCAAGAAGCTGCTTGGCTATCTCATCCCTCGAAACGTTGCCAGCCACATTCTTACAGAGTCCAAGCACAATCTCCGGCGCACCCTTGACGTAAAGCATCGGTTTACCTGTAACGGCTGACTTGACAATTGTAGCCATGAACTTACGCTCCGTAGTAAACGGAAGCTCTTCCAGACGCGGAGCCGCAGCCTTTATCTCATCGTAGTTCTTCCCGGCAGCATTGAGCCAGAGAAGAAGCGCACCCTCGGTGGGATTACCAAGAGCCTTAGGTTTGCTACCGGAGAAGTCGAGAGTGGCAGTAGAGTTTACGGCTATACCCTCCTCAATGATAGCCTGTGGGGTGTCGCCGTAGAAATTAGCCTCAGCCACCTGCATCTGGTTCTGCGTAAGCGTACCGGTCTTATCAGTACATATCACCGTAGTCGCACCCATCGTCTCGCAGGCGTGCATCTTGCGCACAAGGTTATTGGTCTTGAGCATACGGCGCATGGAGTAAGCAAGCGAGAGAGTGACAGCCATAGGAAGACCCTCCGGCACAGCCACAACCACCAGCGTCACGGCTATCATGATGCTCTGAAGCAGGTAGGCACCGAAATCTACTGTGAAGAAACCTCCTGTCTCTGCAAAATGAGGATCAAAGTAATACATCACGCAACGCCCCACCACAATCAGTGCGGCTATCGCATAGCTCACCTTACTGATGAGATCACCCAGACCGTCAAGCTGCTCGTTGAGCGGAGTCTTTACGCTGTCGTCGATCTGTGCCTCTTCAAACACCTTGCCATTCTCCGTGGCATCACCCACCTTATCCACAATGAAGATGCCATGACCCTCCATCACCTTTGTGCCGCGCAACACGTAGTTGCTCTTATAGGTGGCATCCGGATCAAAATCATTCGGGTCGATGGTCTTGTGACAGGCAGGTTCGCCGGTGAGAGTCGATTCATCCACCGTGAGAGTCACCGCCTCCACCAATGTGCCGTCAGCCGGAATCTCATCACCTGTGGAGAGATATACCACATCACCCACAACCACGTCCTTCTTGGGAATCTCTATGGTGGTTGAGTTACGCAGCACGCGCACCGGCTCGTCATCATTCACCTGATTGAGCAGAGAGAACTCCTTGTCAGCCTTCAATTCGAATATGAATGCCAGCCCGGTGGCAAGCAATATGGCAATGAATATGCCGATAGGTTCGAAGAATACTCCAGCATCCTTTCCTAATCCGAAATATTCATAACATGAGATACCGATCGACAATGCTCCCGCCACAAGCAGGATTATTATCAACGGGTCTCCGAATTTCTCAAGAAATTTCTTAAACAAAGAATCTTTCTTGGGTGGCGTCAGAATATTGGCACCATTCTTTTCTCGGCTCTGTGCCACTTGGGCATCGGTCAAGCCTGTCAGATGATTTGTCTGCATATAGTTTATATTTTTGCTTTTGGTTGCTTTTTGAAAGATTACCTATTGATGTTGTCTAAACTTCATTCCTTTGGCAACGACAATCCCCTTGTCGACTCCAATATGGGCAAGTTAGCCTCAGTAGGCACGTAGATGACTGTCTTGTCGCTGAGGTCAGACTGCTGGCGCACCCAGAGATACTGTATGTAGGTCGGCGTGATTGAGCCGTTCTCTATGCGGATCGCTTCCGCCGCACCCTTCGCACGCTCTATCTCCGCCTGTGCGTTGAGTTTCTCCGCCTCAAGGTTGGCTCGCGCCTCCTCTATCTTGATCTTACGGTTCTGCTCCGCCTTGGCAAACTCTGCCTTACCCTCCATCTCCTGCGACCAGACATTATACCACGGACGGATAAATGCCATTGCTACTATCACGAAAACCACTCCCGCGATTCCCCAAATAATACCTTTCGTCACCTGTGTCGGGACGTTCACATTGTTATTGCTGTTATACATACTCAATTTTTATAGGTTAATACTCTTCAATAAGCGAATTTCGCTATTTTTACGATATGAACACGTATTTTTGCAACATATTCATTCTTTTAAACGATATTCACGTCATTATGGTTGCAACATTGCAACCCTCTTATGCTCCATATCAAAATTGAGATGAAGTCTTAATCCATTCCGTCAGCGGAACCATATCCCCCGTCATGCCATCCTTCACCTCCACCAGACTGCTGTCAAGATGAATGAAGAGAGTGTTGTCCTTATCCTTGCTGACAACGTAATCCCCTATGTTGAGCAATTGACCGGACAGTTTTCCAAGCTGACGTTTGATAAGGCTGAGCATCGGGCGACGTATGTCAGACTGGCGCAAATCCGGCGCCTTATCCTTATCCCCTCCGAAAATCCCATAGAAATGACGATACATCTCCTGCAACTTGTTCATACGCCGGTCATACGCCTCCCGTTGACGCGAAGTGGCAGGCGAAGCGAAGTTGACGCCTCCACGGCTCGACATCACAAGCATGGTCAGATACAACGCCTTCTCCCTGCGGTGAAGCCCGTGAAGCACCGTGTCTATATCCGGGAATGAGATCTCCTCCTTGTAGGGATTAATGAATATACGGCTGCGAACGTTGCGACGCATAAGGTGCATGTCAAGAAGCAGTTTGTAGAAACCGGCATACAGGAACTGGTTGTGCTGCTCACGGTTGTTGCTGACGATGACCACGTCCGAACTTAGCATTGACGTGAACTCATCAAGAAACTCATGGACGTCGCGCATCAGATCCCCCTCTATATCCATCTTCAGATAGTTGGAATAGATGGTGTCGCCAACGAATGATGTGCCGATCTTCAGAAAGAATGCAGGAGTGGTGTTGCGCAATGAATCCATACCGAGTTTGTTGCACAATATATCCTTCGTAAACTCATACGTGGTCATTCTCAGAAGTTTCTCCACCCCTTCCCGTCGCCGCTCCTCCGATAGTTGCGGTGCAATGAATCCGGCTATTCTCTCCATAAGTCCCGGTTCCGCCTCGCGGTAATGGCGTATGATCTCCGGTATGTAGATAAACTCGAAGCCACCCAGACGGAACTCCGAGAAGAGTCCACGATAATTGCGCTCCACCAAATTATCAACGCACTCCGCCGGCTCACCCTCTATGTAGATAAGGCAAGATGTAGGTATGTCGAAAATATTCTTCGGGAAGGAATATATATGGCTCACCTCTCCATACAGGTCATCAAGAGCCCTCGCCACCCCCATTATCAGCAATGCTTCCAAACGCGCACAAAAGCCGTCGCTGACGGAGAGTGCGCGGCATCGGCTTACAAGCTCCTCACGCGTCTCCTTGTCCGACTCACGCAATATGCCGATTGCTTCGGCAAGCGTCATCCCCTTTGCCTCGATCTCCTCCTGTCGCGACAGACGGAAATCAGCACGGAAGCCGGTGAAATAATCCATCTCACCGGCATCGATAACCGAGTCCGCCATTATCAGGTCGGAGAAAACCCGGCAGTATGCTATGCGTTCATTACTTTTCATCTCTTTTGGGTTATTTCATTTGCGTCAATCCCTCTGCCTTACAGACAACAGCATGACAACGGGCTACACTTTGCAAAACTATGAAAAAAAACGTAAACTATCCACAAACCATACTGTTTTTTTTACACCATACATGTAAGTTTACCAACATATATGACAGCGGATAATCAGTCGGCAAAGAGCCTGAAATGAAGATGATGCGGAACATTCCCGTCAACCGAATATTTCTCAAGAGTGCGAGCTCCCCATGCATCAGCACCACCCACACCATGTATTTCCGAATCAATATTAAGCGTAAACACATCCGCAACCGGAAGCATGTAATGATGAGCCGCCCGCTCTATATCATCCTCAGAATATTGCCATATACGGAATGAAACACCACGCTCAGGCGCAAGAATCTTTATTGCCGGGATAGAATCACCCTCAATAGTAATCTCTTTCACATCACATCTGTTGGAATTATCCTGTGGTGCCTCATAATATGTTGCAAATTCCGACAGCGGCATTTCATACCGTCCGATGAACGCAGATTCTTTCCTGTCAGGATAATTCTCATGTGGTCCGCATCCATACCAGCCAACCTTCTTGAAATCTGACGGCAGCGACACATTCATTCCAAATTTCGGAATAAACGGTTTAGGTTGTTCGTCCGGAGAATATCGCATCTCCACATCAATATATCCATTTCCCGACACTCTGTAAGTGAGATCAAGCACCGCCCCAATATCCAATCTTGAAGATGATGCTATCTCCACACATGAATCCAGCCTCTCGACACGGAAAGATATGATCTCCCGACGGTCGGCGGCATCACGCCATGCACCAAGACGTTCGTTATAGCCATTATGCTTCTGACTGTCATTGGCAGGTTTCCAAAAATAAGGTTTCATCGGCGACTTAAATATTTCCGAACCGTTCCTTACCCATTTCAGTAAAGAGCCGTCAGAACCGATCTCTACCATATTGTCAGCAAATCTCACAATCGCCTTATCCTTTTCCCTATCCACCGAGACCTCACCGATTACAGCACATTCAACAGGCGCAATTTCACCACCGAGATATATCTGCTCCGAGGCAACAGCAAAACCGGCATCTGCCCATGACGTAGATTCCTTCAGACGGGCATAGACATTTATATAAGTCTCACCCTTGCTGCAATCCACATAAGGGAGTGGAAGATATCCGGAATCAGGCGACAATTCTCCCGAAGAGACAACAATCCCGTCGACGAGCACATCAAACGTGTAGCGGAACTTATCCAATGGAGTGAAGCAATGTCTATCTATCAATCTAATTTTATCCCCGTCCTTGACGAAATCAATGTTCTGATACACCTTCTTCACCTCATAATAATGCGGATGGGGAGTGCGGTCGGGCGCGACAAGTCCATTTATATTGAAATTTCCATCGTTAGGACGATCTCCGAAATCTCCACCAAAAGCCCAGAATTCCCCTTCGCGCAATTTGAGATTCGCCACATTGCCGGAATATTCAAGAGGCGAACCGTCAATACGTTTCGCAATTCCCTGATCCACCCAGTCCCATATCGCACCGCCGGCAATTGAGGGATCTGCATATATAACATCCCAATATTCACGTAAATTCCCCATTGAGTTTCCCATCGCATGAGCATATTCCCGCATCATTACCGGACGGTCTGTCACCCTTTCGGCAAGACTCCGCAACGCATCCGGCAGCAAATAGCCTTCATCATAAATATCGGATACACTGCGGTCGGAATCATAATATACCACTCTTGTGGAGTCTATCGCACGAACTGTATCAGCCATTGCCTTTATATTATCACCAGCCGCTCCCTCATTACCAAGCGACCACATTATTACCGACGGATGATTTCTGTCGCGCATGACAAGCGACACTGCACGGTCAACATGTGCTTTCCGCCAAGTAGGATCATCACCCAATTTTCTATTGCCTATCCCGAATCCGTGACTCTCATTGTTTGCCTCGTCCATCACGTAGATGCCCATACGGTCGCAAAGTTCATAAAAAAGCGGCATATTGGGATAATGACTCGTACGGATCATATTGATATTTGCCTGTTTGATCAGTTTCAGATCCGTAAGCAATGTCAAGGAATCGACATATCTGCCTGTGCGCGGATGATGCTCATGCCTGTTCACGCCTTTAATTTTAACAGGCTTACCGTTTACGTAAAGCACTTCTCCCTTTATCTCCACCTTACGCACTCCGAAATAAGAGGCAAATGATTCACACTCTCCATTCCTGTCAGACAAGGTAAGGCGCACATCATACAACTCCGGTGACTCACTTGACCATAAGCGCGGATTATATATCGTATCCTCCACCATCAGCATCCGGCTTTCACCCTTTTTCAAGGTTACAGGAGTGGTAGTGGTTCTCTTGCATCTGTTATAATCTGCGACAGTGCAGCCATCATCAATTTCAAACGACAGAGATACCCCTTCCGCTTTTTTGCCACTACAGTTATCCACTCTCACCGATCCCTTCACCACAGCATAAGAGAAATCATTTGCAGGAACCACCTCAATAGAATAATCCGACATCATGACTGTCGGACGAACCCATAATTCCACAGGACGGAATATTCCGCAGAAACGCCACATATCCTGATCTTCAAGATAACTACCGTCACTCCAACGATACACCTCCACCGCGATACGGTTATCTCCGGATCGGATATAAGACGTGATATCAAATTCTGCCGGCGACATGGAATTCTGACTGTAACCGACACGCCGACCATTCACCCATAGATAAAAAGCTGACTTTACCCCTTCGAAATGCAGAAGATAACGTTTCGACGCATTTTTCTTACCTATATTGAAATCACGGACGTATGATCCTACCGGATTCCTATGACTGTTGCTATAAAAATCCGATGGTGGCTCATCTGTAACTTTGGGCACATTCGGAGCAAATGGATAATTGATGTTGGTGTATATCGGTATGCCGTAGCCTTGCATCTGCCAATTACCCGGCACTTGTATTGAATCCCATTCCCCCACATCATAATTATCCTTATAAAAATTCACAGGGCGATGTTCAGGATCTGCCGACCATTTGAATCGCCAAATACCGTCAAGACTTATTACCGATGCATTATCTTTCTTTTTTGATGGAGGGATAAGCGTGGCGTGATACGATCTCTTGTTAATTCCCAAGACATCGGGATTCTCCCAATCATTTACAATATCTTTTGCATTTACGGTTCCATTCATTATGGACAGTGCAGCAATAAAGTTTCCCAAAAGATATCGCGATTGTAGTTTCAGTACATTGTGCATACAAGTTATATTTATATAACGAAGTTACCTAAACTTCAAAATTATCTTTTTCAATTAAAGCACAATACATTAAAGTTGTCTAAACTTCATTCCGTAGAAGAATGTATTGTGTACCGCAAAGATACTATAAAATTTGAAATAATTCATATATCGATCTAAGTTATCTGACTTTATTCCGAAATGTTAAAACATAAAAAAGAGGGAAGCCGGTCAAGTTTTCCTCTCTACCTAAAAATAATACATCCTAAAAAATAAAGATTCAGTGCACTGAAAATTCATAAATTCGTGTAGCCACAACCTCCGGAGTCTGCAACGGCTGCAATACCATCAGACGCAGGTAGCGCACACTGCGCGGATTCTGCAACTTACGATGCAGCTTGTTCTTCTTGTTTGAAGTGACGTAATCCAGCGTCTCCCAATCGGAATCCTTGTCGCTCTTGCCATACAGGACACAGGCAGACGTGATATAGCCCGGATTCTCACTGCCAGCCGACACGATGAGATGGAGGACAACGGAGCAGCCTTAACTCCATACGTCTCGCCCGTAGCTGCAAATAATGGCAACCATGCAGATCATCGCCGTTGTCAATCTCTTCATGTTATTGATGTTGGTGGTTATTTGATTTCCTGTAATAAGCGGCACGCGCAAGCATTTCGCTGTATGCCGCCTGTGTGAGGAGCCATTTCTTCTCATCCTTCACCGTGCCCGACCAGTCACTGTCAACAAGTCCGGTCGACGCATCGCGCATGTTTCTCCATACGTAATCAAGATTTCGGCAGAAGGCATCCATGTAGACAGGGTTATGGTTCACCCTTTCAAGAGCGGCATATCCGCGCATCATGACTGCCGAGAACCATACATCCCTCGGATTCAGCAGACGGAAACTACCCTTCTCATCCAATCCCTCTCCGCCATTGAAGAAATGACGGTAGCCGCTCTCCGCCACACGTTCTGCTTCCCGCAGATACCCCTTTTTGCCGGTATGACGATATAGCAGCACTGCCGCCTCAATCATCTGCCCCGTATTGTACGCAAATTTTGAACGTCCAATCTCCCCTTTCAGGTTGATGTTATCGAAATAAAGACCATCTTCAGGATCCTGAAGATTTCTCTTGGTCCAATCGTAAAGTCTCCTACCCTTCTCCAGATACCTTTTGTCGGATGTCGCGCCATACAGTTTCAGTGCCAACACCGCACCCGGAGCATTCGAGCAAGTGTTCTTACTCCCCTTTTTCTGCTCACACCAGTATATGCCACCACCTAACACGTCATCCGTACCGCACTCTATGAACTCCCATATCTTCTGCGCCCGATGTAGCCAGATGGCATCCTTTGTGGAGTTGTAAAGGTCGACGAAATCTATGCCGAGCCATATATTGTCGTCATAGAAACGGTCGCTCTGTGCCGCCGTGTTGACGTATGATGCGTATGCCGGAGGGATCCGTTTCTCATCGGCATACATCTCCAGACCGGGCATAACCCTTTCATCAAGCACCTGAAGCCATTTCTTGTCCGATGTTGCCTCATAGATTGCCGACACAGCCGACAATGTGCCGGAGAAGGGCCACAGATAGGAATAGGGATTACCTTGTACACCGTCATCCCCGGCGAGATAGCCCGCCTTATATCCGCTGTCAAACGGATAGTTCTCGCGAAGCAATCCTGTACCCGGAATACCATATCGGGAATATATCGAATCTAATGTCTCCTCACTCATCGCTGCATAATGACGGGAATCCCCCTGCGACATTACTGCCACCGGATTAATCCCTACCGCTGCCGAGAGCATCAGAACCGTGCCATAAATTTTTCTCATATCAAAAAGAAATTTCTCAGTTTCTTGCAAAAATATACCTAATATCCCATACAAGAGTCCACATCCCCGCCAAAAACATAACACTCCCCGAATCATCCCTATCGCATACAAATTTGGCAGACACCGACACACCCCACATCTCCCGACTATAATGACAGTAATTTATGATATACTGAAGTTTCGCAAGCTGCACTTCAGTGGTTTAAAGTTTATAGTTTAAGGTTTAAGATTCACGAAAATCCACGAATCTTTTCATTATACAAAATTTAATGATCATAAACCATAAACATTAAACCTTAAACCATTTAAGTGAAGCAAGTTGGAAAACTTGCGAAACTTAAATGATATATATACATCTTTGTTAGGTTATATCATTTGGAAACACTATCTTTGCACAAGTCTATACAAAATTATATGAGTAGAATCAAAATTAAAAATTTCGGTCCGGTAAAGTGTATAACCTCTTCAACCGATGGATGGATTGACATAAAAAAAGTGACCATTTTTACAGGTAATCAGGGTAGCGGCAAAAGCACAGTCGCTAAACTGATTTCCACCTTTACATGGATGGAGAAGGTTTTGACACGAGGAGATTTCAAAGATAAGGAATTTACGGCGGCACGTTTTAAGAACAAATATTGCGCCTATCATCGAATATCCAATTACTTTATAAAGGAAAAGACCGAAATTTTCTACGAGGGAGACACCTACAAGTTTACCTATACTAAAGATGGAGATTTTATCATAGAAAAGAGAGAGGACACATTGAATGATTATTCACTTCCTCAAATCATGTATATCCCTGCCGAACGTAATTTCATCAGCATGGTCAACAGACCGAATCTGATTAAAGACCTGCCGGATGCATTGCTTGTATTCCTGACGGAGTATAACAATGCCAAGCAATTTATAAAAGGTGGTCTGGAATTGCCGATCAATAATGCGCAATTGGAATACAACAAACAGAATGATGTAGTCTCAGTCAAAGGTGAGGACTACAAGGTGAAGTTAATGGAGGCATCAAGTGGCTTCCAGTCAATGGTTCCCCTTTATTTGGTTTCGTTGTATTTATCCGAATCTGTAAAAAGTCAGGCAAGCCATGCTCATAAAATGAGTAGTGATGAGACAAAACGGTTTGAAGCGGAAGTCGCCAATATCTGGAACATTCCAAATCTTACGGATGAGCAACGCAGGATAGCCCTTTCAACTCTTTCTGCAAGGTTTAATAAGTCAGCTTTCATAAATATAGTGGAAGAACCGGAACAAAATCTATATCCGGAATCACAATGGATGATAATGAAGCAATTATTGGCTTTTAATAATTCATTAGATGCAAACAGATTGGTTGTCACGACACATAGTCCTTACCTTATAAACAGTCTGACAATAGCTGTAAAGACAGGAATGTTGTCGGCATACAGAAATATACCCGATGGTGTACGTGAAAGATTGAATGCCGTTTATCCTATTGAGGCTACCATACAACCGGATGATATTGCCATTTATGAGTTTAATGAATCAGACGGAACTGTAACTGTTTTGGATACTTATCATGCTCTGCCTTCAGATGACAATTTCCTTAACAGGATGTTGGATAAGACAAACAATGATTTTGCAGATTTATTGGAAATACAACAAGAATTATGATCGATTTTTTCCCAATAGAACATATTGCTTCATCAAGTAAGCGAAAATTCGGTATATGCGACCGTCCTGCTCCTGCCGCAGATAAGGCCTACATTGCAGAAAACGAAGGTCAGGATTGGATTGCGGTGGTAGATAATCATTATCAGATTAAAGTGAATTTTGTACCGATAGATCATTGCATCGAACTGCGCAAAGAGAATGGGAAGATGGACAATCGTTGTGATGGATGTCTGTTTTATGAAGACGCAATCATCTTTGTGGAACTTAAACAACGAGGCGGTAAGGACAACTATTGGATAAAGGAGGGAGAAAAAACAATTGCGTTCCACTATCAAATATTTTGAACAGCAGGATGAGTCCCGTAATTTTTCCAAAAAGAAAGCATATATAGCCAATAGTGAAAGACCCTTGTTCAGGACAGGGCAAGCTGTAAGGATGGACCGTTTCTTCTCAGAAACCAAGTATATTTTGAGAATTGAAAATAGGATAAATATCGAATGACAGAATCCTGATAAAACAGAGTTCTGATAGAGAAGCGAGGACACTGAAAAATCAATACTCTTTCAGTGTCCTCGTCTATTTCTATCATATCGCATACGTTATATCCGCATACGTATGTCTGTCATAATTTATCCTGTTTCAGATTCTCCACATACTTGTCAATCCTTGCAAGCGCATTCGGGATATTGATACCCTGCGGACAATGCGGTGCACAGGCTCCACAACCTATGCAATGGCTCGCCTGACGTAATTTCGGCACGCTCCTGTCGTAGCCCACAAGAAACGCACGACGTGCCTCCTTATAATTCTCATCCTGACTGCTCTCCGGAGTGTTACCCTCATTTACGCATTTGTTGTAATGAAGCAATATTCCCGGAATATCAAGTCCGTAAGGGCAGGGCATGCAATACTTGCAATCGTTGCACGGCACCGTCGGGAATTTGACAATTAGGTTTGCCGTGGAATAAAGGAATTTCATCTCCTCATCCGTAAGCGGCAGAAGCGGACAATATGACCGCAGGTTATCCTGAAGATGCTCCATATACGTCATACCGCTCAACACGGTGAGCACATTCGGCATGGTTCCGGCGTATCTGAACGCCCACGACGCCACACTGCGTTCCGGCTCACGCTGCTTGAGACGCGCCACGATATTGTCAGGCACATTCGCAAGACGTCCGCCAAGCAACGGCTCCATGATGACAGCCGGGATTCCCATCTTCTCCAGCTCTCCATAAAGATACTCCGCATCTGTGTTGCTCGGATTTATCTCCTTGGCATGAGCCCAGTCAAGATAATTCATCTGAATCTGCACGAAATCCCATTTATACTTGTCATGCTGCGCAAGCATATCATCAAACACACGCACGTCGCCATGATAAGAGAAACCGAGATTACGTATGCGTCCCGCCTCACGCTCCCCCATGAGGAAATCGAGAATACCATTGTCGATATATCTCGAACGGAACTCCTGCGGTCCATCCGCCCCCATGCCAATGGCATGAAGCAGCATATAGTCGATATGATCGGTCTGAAGCTCCTTCAGAGAATTGCGGTACATCTCAATCGACTTCTCCCGGCTCCATGTGGATTTCGCGAAATTCGACAATTTTGTGGCAATGAAATAGCTGTCGCGCGGATGGCGGCTAAGCGCGATACCGGTAGCACGCTCCGAACGCCCCTTGCAGTATGCCGGCGACGTGTCGAAATAATTCACGCCATGCTCCAGCGCATAGTCCACAAGACGGTTGACCGTCTCCTGATCAATCTCATCCTTATTCACCTCCTCGCCCTCACTCTTCTCTATCGTCGGGAGACGCATCATGCCATATCCGAGAATCGATACCTGTTCTCCCGTCTTCGGATTCTTACGATACGTCATCTTGTCGGTCGGAATCTCCCCGGTTGAAGTCCGGTTGCCCGTCACAGTATTCTGTTTCGAGTCGCATCCTGCAAGAGCTGCGGCAGAGATAGCCGCCGTGCCCATACCGAGACGCTTCAGAAATTCCCGTCGGTCTATATTTTTCATATCTCTTATCTTATTTAAGTTTCGCAAGTTTTCCAACTTGCTTCACTTAAATGGTTTAAGGTTTA